>NZ_JBHWUO010000042.1:0-66372 GCF_042736975.1 Streptomyces sp. NPDC059989 | reverse complement strand
GGGGGGGGCCCGGGGGGGGGGGGGGCGGGGGGCGGGGGGGGGGGGCGGGGGGGGGTGTCGTCCGGGACGGGCTTCGATGTTCGGCGCCCTGAGTTTGGTGGGATTGCGCGGGGTGGTGTGCGCCGAAATCATCTCGTTTTAGTCCCGGACGACACCCCACCCCGCCCCCGGCACCGGCGCTGCGTCAGGCGATGGAGGCCGCCACGATGGCGGCTACGGCGAGGTTGCAGGAGGCCGTGACCCAGACCGCCGGGTGGGGTTCGGGGTCGACGACGATGGCGCCGAGCTTGCCCGGGGTCACCAGGTCGAGCACCAGGAAGGCCACCCCCATCAGGATGAGGCCGAGCACGCCGAAGGCCGCGGTCGAGAGCAGGCCCTTGCCGAAGTCGTCGTACGTGGTCCAGATCGAGGTGAAGACGATGCCGCCGATGCCGAGGAGTGCGGAGCTGAGCAGGAGGGCGGCGTTGCGGTTGCGCTCTTCCCAGATCTGCTTCGGCAGCTTCCCGGGCGTCAGCACGTCCACGAGGACGATGCCGAGGATCAGCAGGACCAGGCCGAGGGCGCCGAAGGCGCTGGTGCGGCCAAGTCCGTTGATGATGTCGCTCATTGAGAAGCCTGTCTCCGCGTGGGTGGGAAATGATGTGCCGTGGGGAGGCCGAATCTATCGCACGGCCTTGGCCCGGACCATGGGGAGGTCAGGAAATGGCAAAGGTCAGGGCCGCGCGGGCGGCCGAGGCGGAGGCCCTGACCGGGCTGGTGATGCGGTCCAAGGCCCACTGGGGGTACGGGCCTGAGCTCCTGGCCGCCTGGGCGGAGGAACTGCGGATCCGGCCCGCTGACGTGACGGCCCGCCGGATCGTGGTGGCCGAGGACGGGCGGGGGCGGGTGCTCGGGGTCGCCTCCCTGGAGGGGACTGCCCCGCGGGCGTCGCTGGGGCTGCTGTTCGTCGAGCCGACGGCCATCGGGCGGGGCGTGGGGCGGCTGCTGTACCAGGACGCGCTGCGCCGGGCCGTGGAGCTGGGCGTGCGCGTGCTGGAGATCGACGCCGATCCGCACGCGATTGGGTTTTATCGGGCTATGGGGGCGGGGGCCGTGCCCACTGATTTGGGTGCCCCTGTTGCATTGGGTGCGCCTGCCGCTTTGAGTGCCCCTGCCGCTGTGGACGTGGTGCCCGCCGCTTTGGGCGCCCCTGCCGGTGTGGCGGGCGGCCCCGGCGTGGTGACGGGCGGTGGGGCGGGCGAGCTGGTGCGGTTCGAGGTGCGGCCCGCGCCGCTCGTGGGCTGGGCGCGGGCGTGGACCGGGGGCGGGCGGGCCGTGCACCTGGGCAACGTCGCCGAGTTCAACGCGCAGTTCGCCGACGCCTCCCTCGACCCCGAGCAGTCGGCCGCGCACCACTACGCCTGTCTGGCCGCCTTCTACAGCCCCGACCCCGCGGCGTTGGTGCTGCCCCGGGCAGTGCCGCGGGGCTGGACCGAGCTGGTCTGCCGCCAGCTGGGGTGGGCCGGGGTCGAGGTGTACGACGGCCTCGTGGAGCGGGGTCCCGGTCTGGCCGATGCCGTACGGACCCGGCCGGCGCTGGCCGCGCTGCTCACCGGGGCCGGGCTGCCCCTCGTACCGTGGGGGCGGACGCGGCCGTTCGGGCGGCTGGCGGGCCTGCCGTTGCGGGCCGGGGAGCTGCGGTACGAGTCGAAGTCGGCGGCGCACGAGCTGTTCGGCCGGATCCTGGCGGGCGGCGGGCATCCCGGAGTCGTGCTGCCCGCGCAGTGGCGGGCGGGCACCCGGCGGGCGGCGGTCCGCCTCGTCGCGGCCCGGGCCAAGGCGGGCGAGAGCAGTGTTCTGAAATCGGAGCATGGTGTCGGGGGTTCGGGCACCACGGTGGTCACCCCCGGCCGGGTCCGGGCCGCGGGCGGCGCCCGTGCCCTCCTGCGGCGGCTGCCGCGCGGGCCGCTGCTGGTGGAGGAGTTCGTCCACGGACCGATCGGACCCGACGAACCGAGCGATCTGACGTACGACGGCTTCGTGGACGCCGCGGGCCGGCCGCACGAGGTGGGCGCGGCGGTGATGGACGTGGCGGACGGCGGCTACCGGGGAGCCACGGTGGGCCCCGGGGTGGTGCCCGCGTGGGCCGAGCAGCCGCTGCTCGCCTTCGGGGCGGCGGTGGGCCGGGAGCTGGCGGCCTCCGGCTACCGGGGCTGGTTCGACGTGGACTTCGTCACCGATCGCGCCGGGCGGCTCGCGCCGACCGAGACGAACCTGCGGCTGACCGGGCCGTCGATCGCCTTCATGGTGGCGGCCCGGCTCGACGCGCTGCGGGGCGCGGGCCACCTCGTACGGATCGCCGACCGGGTCGAGTTGGGTGCGCGGCTGCCCGAGGCGCAGCTGGACGAGCTGTGTGAGGCGCTGGCCCGGGGGTGTGCGGAGCTCGGGGCGGTGTTCGTCCCGGCGATCCCGACGGCCGCCTTCGACCCGGAGCCGTGGCTGGGCGTGCTGGTGGCCGCGCACAGCCCGGAGGCGCTGGACGCGGCCGAGGCGCTGGTGCGGTCACGGGCCCTGGCGGTCGGGGACGGGTTCGGCCCGTCGAAGCCGGAGCCCGAGCCTGAGTTCGAGCCTGAGCTCGAGCGCCGGCCTGGGCTCGGACCGGTCAGTCGTCGAAGTCGAAGGGATCGGCCGGTTTGCTGACGACGTAGGCGGCGACGATGGCGCCCGCGATCATCAGGGGGACGTTGAACGCGTAGACGAGCGCGGCCTGCCGCGGCCAGTCCTGTTTGGCGGCCAGCCGGTAGAAGTTGTCCTGCGGCCACCAGGCCAACAGCAGGTACGCCACCGCCAGATGGGCGGCGGCGGTGATGCGGCGGCCGCGGCGCTGGCGCAGCATCCGCTTTCGGCCGCCGAACAGGAAGACCACCCCGACGCCGAAGGCGACGCACTCGAACAGGTAGAGGACGGAGAAGAGGAACGCCCAGGGCTGCGGCACGCCGGTGAGGTCGGTCGATCCGGGCCAGAGGAGGTTCGTGAGGATCAGGGCGAAGAAGCCCAGTACTCCCCCGCAGCCGGCCGCGCAGGAGGCCGGGGCTTCGCCGCTGCCCGTGGCGGCCCCGTACTTGCCGGACCCGGACTTGCTCCCGCCGCGCCGCGACAGCGCGTTGACGGGCAGGATGGGCAGCGGCAGCGCGGCCCGGTCCTCCTGACCGGCGCGGTTGCGGGGCAGGGTGCGCAGCCGGATCACGGTGCGCGGCATCTCCTCCCTGAGCACCTTCCCGGCCAGGTGGTCGCGCAGTTCCTCGATGTCAGGGAGCGAGACGCCCGGGGGCCCCTGCGGCCCGCCGGGCGGCGGTGCCACGTACGCGACGAGCCGCCGCGGGCCGCGGCGGTCGTCGACCCCGTTCACGATCACCGCGCCGACGCCCTCGTGGCCGCGGATCGCGGATTCGATGGCGTACGGGTCGATCGTCCGGCCGTCGGACAGGGTGATCCGGTCCCGCGTCCGGCCTCCGTACTCCAGCAGCCCGTCCTCGCGGAGCACGCCGAGATCGCCGGTGGGTATCGCGTCACCGCCGTCCTGCGGGAAGAGGCGGATCTCCCGGTCGCGCACCTCGACGCGGCAGCCGGGGAAGGGGGTGCCGAGCAGGGAGATCCCTTCCGGATCGTCGAGCGGGCCGGGCAGCTGCGGCAGTTCGAACCAGGTGCCGGTGCCGGCGCTCTCCGCGAGGCCGTAGACGTTGAGGACGCGCGCACCGGGCCGGAGCCGGACCTGCAGGGTCGCCTGCTCGTCGAGGTGGAGCCGGTCGCCCGAGACGGCGAGCAGCCGCAGCGACCGCAGCGCGGGGTCCGTGGCGCGGCGCGCCTTCGGGATGCCGGCCCCCGGCTCCGCGTCCCGGAGCAGCAGATCGGAGGCGCCGGCCGGGTCGGTGTGCAGGACGGTGACGTGCTCGGTCTCGACCGCCGCCGGAATGTCGTCCGGCTTCCAGGGGGAGCGCGGGGGGAGGACGAGGGCGCCGCCCGAGCACAGGGCCCGGGTCCAGCCCGCGGCGAAGGCGGTGACATCCGGTCGGGCCGTGATCAGGTGCCGGTCCTGCGGAGTCAGCCGGGCCACCTCGGCCCAGCCCTCGTAGGCGGCGAGCAGCAGGCCGTGGCCGACGGGGACGGCACGCGGCTCGGCCGTCCCGGTGAACAGGACGGCCGCGCTGCGCCCGGGCGGCGGGGCCGCCGGCGGCTCGGCGGGCCGTTCGGCGATCGCGGCGGATTCCGCGCCGAGCCGGATCACCCGCAGGCCGCTGCCGTTGTCGAGGGCCGCCTGGTGGGCGCCGTGGGTGAGCAGGACGAAGGGCTGGGCGGCGGTGAGCTGCCGCTGCCCGGTGCGCGGGGTCTCGACGTCGATGACGGTGTAGACCCCGCCGGCCTTGAGGACGGCGAGGAGGGCGACGACCAGTTCGGTCTGCCGGGCGGTGCCGACGGCGACGAGGCCGCCGGGCGGCAGGCCGGAGGCGAGCAGATGGTGGGCCAGCCGGTTGGCGCGCGCGTCGAGTTGCCCGTAGCTGAGCCTCTCCGGGCCGACGAGGAGGGCGTGGGCACCCGGGGTGTCGCGGGCCCACTGCTCGAAGCGGTGCAGGACGGTGTCGGTGGTGCTCTTGCCGATGCGTACGGACTCGGATCCCTGCGTCATGGACCGATGATGCCACCGGGCACCGACAACGGGCACGGGTCGTGGATTTCCCTCGTACGGAGGGCAGTTGGCGTCACGGGAGAGGGGTGCGTCCTCGAAGGCTTGACCTGAAGCTTGGTTGAGGTCCTAACGTTCCGGTCATGGACATGGAAGTCACCGCTTGGACATCCCTGCACAGTGCGATCAACGCACAGCAGGACCGGCGCCCGCTCTCCCGGGCGAGCCTGCGCCGGGTCGCCGCCTTCGCCCGCCCGCACCGCCGCGGGCTCACCCTCTTCCTGCTGCTCAGCGTGGTCACCGCGCTCCTGGCGGTGGCCACCCCGGTGCTCGCCAGCCGGATCGTCGACGCCATCGTGGCCGGCCGGAACAGCGGCACCGTCACCCGCCTCGCCCTCCTCATCGCGCTGATCGCGGTCGCCGAGGCGGGGCTCGGGCTGCTGACCCGCAGACTCTCCGCCACCCTCGGCGAGGGGCTGATCCTCGATCTGCGGACGGCGGTCTTCGACCACGTGCAGCGGATGCCGGTCGCCTTCTTCACCCGGACCCGGACCGGGGCCCTGGTCAGCCGGCTCAACAACGATGTGATCGGCGCCCAGCGGGCCTTCAGCAACACCCTGTCCGGGGTGGTCTCCAACACCGTGACCCTGCTGCTGACCCTCGCCGTGATGCTGAGCATCTCCTGGCAGATCACCCTGCTGGCGCTGGTGCTGCTGCCGGTGTTCGTGCTGCCGGCCCGCCGGATGGGGGTGCGGATGGCCGCGATGCAGCGGGAGGCCTCCACCCTGAACGCCGCGATGGGCACCCAGATGACGGAGCGTTTCTCCGCCCCCGGTGCGACGCTGGTCAAGCTGTTCGGACGGCCCGCCGACGAGTCCGCCGAGTTCGCGGCCCGGGCGGCGCGGGTGCGGGACATCGGGATCCGGACGGCGATGGCCCAGTCGGCCTTCATCACCGCCCTCACCCTGGTCTCGGCGCTGGCCCTCGCCCTGGTCTACGGCCTGGGCGGGTACTACGCCCTGCGCGGGACCCTGGACGCCGGCTCCGTCGTCGCCCTCGCCCTCCTCCTGACCCGGCTCTACGCCCCGCTGACCGCGCTGGCCGGCGCCCGCGTCGAGGTGATGAGCGCGATGGTGAGCTTCGAGCGTGTCTTCGAGATCCTGGACTTGAAGCCGCTCATCGCCCAGAAGCCGGACGCCCGGCGGGTGCCGGAGGGGCCGGTGGCCGTGGAGTTCGACCGGGTCTCCTTCGGCTACCCCTCCGCCGACAAGGTCTCCCTCGCCTCCCTGGAGTCGGTCGCCGCCCTCGACACCCGGGGCGGGACGCAGGTCCTGCACGAGGTCTCCTTCCGCGCCGAGCCGGGGCAGATGGTCGCCCTGGTCGGATCCTCCGGCGCCGGCAAGTCCACCATCGCGCAGCTGCTGCCGCGGCTGTACGACGCCGACGCCGGGGCGGTCCGCCTGGGCGGGGTCGACGTCCGCGACCTCACCGCCGACTCGATCCGCGAGACGCTCGGCATGGTCACCCAGGACGGGCACCTCTTCCACGAGTCGGTACGGGCCAACCTGCTGCTGGCCCGCCCCGAGGCGAGCGAGGAGGACATCTGGGAGGCCCTGCGCCGCTCCCGCCTGGACGGCCTGGTCGCGTCGCTGCCGGACGGGCTGGACACCGTCGTCGGGGAGCGCGGCTACCGGCTGTCGGGCGGGGAGCGGCAGCGGCTGACCATCGCGCGGCTGCTGCTGGCCCGCCAGCGGGTGGTGATCCTCGACGAGGCCACCGCGCACCTGGACTCCACCTCGGAGGCGGCGGTGCAGGAGGCGCTGGGCGAGGCCCTGGCGGGCCGGACCGCGGTGGTGATCGCGCACCGGCTGTCGACCGTACAGGCGGCCGATCTGATCCTGGTGGTCGAGGACGGCCGGATCGTGGAACGCGGCACGCACGCCGAGCTGCTGGCGGCGGGCGGGCGGTACGAGGAGCTGTACCGCACCCAGTTCGCGGCGGCGGACACGCCCGCCGACCTGGCTCCGGACGGCGCGAGCACCGCCTCTGGCGCATGATGCTGTGATGGACATCAAGCTGGAGCTGGTCGCCGTGCCCGTCACCGATGTCGACCGGGCCAAGGCCTTCTACGAGAAGATCGGCTTCAACGCCGACCACGACGTCACCGTCAGCGAGGACATCCGCTTCGTGCAGCTGACCCCGCCCGGGTCGGCCTGTTCGATCGCGCTCGGCAAGGGGCTGACCAGGATGACTCCGGGATCCCTGGACAACATGCAGGTCGTCGTCACCGACATCGAGGAGGCGTACGAGGACCTGCGCGGCCGCGGTGTCGAGGTGACGGAGATCCAGGACCTCCCCTGGGGCTCCTTCGTCTACTTCTCCGACCCCGACGGCAACGGCTGGGCGGTCCAGCAGACCACCCCGCGCAAGACGGGGGACCAGGGGACGGTTTGACCGGGGTGACCGGCCCGCGGGCGGGGGCCTGAACCCGTACCGCTCGCTCAGCTCTCCGCGGCGACGGGGTGGCCGGCGAGCTCCCACGCGTGGTGCTTGAACTCGTGGCGGAAGTCGGCGTGGTCCTCCCACTGGCGGGCGATGCCGCGCAGCACGTCCCAGTTGTGCTCCACCGACTGGTCGATGACGCGGCGCATGGCCGGCTCCGCCGACTCCCGCTGCGCGATGAGGCCCTTGATGTGGGAGGCCTCGAGGACGGCGTTGCGCAGGGCGCGCAGGGCGCGGGAGGTGTCGTCCATCCCGAAGCCGTACTCGCTGCCCGTCGCCTCGTCGAACAGCGGGGTCAGCCGCGCCTCGATGAACGCGGTGATCCGCTCGAAGTGCTGCACGTCCATCGGGGCTCCCTCTCGTGCCAGGGCCACCTCGTGTCCCAGGCGTCTTCTGCGCTCGGTTGTTCCCGGACATTATCCAGCAGCCCGACGCGGCGCCGTGCAACAGGTTGTGGAAAGCCAAAACATCTGCTTCAGGCCATAGTTGCGACGGCCACGGATCTCCGGGGGTCCGGCGGCGGAGCCGGTCCGTCCGCATTCGGCCACACGCACCCGTCCGCGCCCGGTGGGCCACCGCGCCGCATCCGCGCGCGGAAACGTACGAGCGGATGACGAACCGCCGACGGGCGGTCGACTCCGAGCGGCCCGGGCTCGCGGGTGGAGCACACCGCCCGCGCGCCGCCCACCAGCGCCCGGACGCCGGCAGCCCGTGCGGAGCCGTCACACCTCCCCGCACCGCACGCGGGTTTTCGTATACGAAACCACCGGGAGACAGGGGAGAAAAAGGCCGGCCGGCCCCCGCGTTTTCGCGGCACGCACAGATAGCGGACACCCGTACCGATCCGGCCAGAACCCCGAATCGGCCTTCCCCGGTGCGTCCTTGACGCCGTCAACGCGACCGTCCCATGCTGATGCCGTCCGAAATTCAAGGACACAGCCCATTGACATGACAAAGGAGTGACAAACATGAAGGTCAAGGTTGCCGAGAAGCAGGACACCGTTCGCACCACCACGCCTTACGTCGCCGGCTAAGGCGCATTCGGTGGGGGGTCCGCTCGACCGGGCCTCCCACCCCCTCCGGTGAGACAGATTCGGACACGGGAGAAATCCGGCATGACTGCTCCATTTCCGCGCGTGCGCCCCCATTTCTTCACAGAGCTCGACCAGGCAAGCAGCCGACTGGATTCCGGTGATCCCGAGGCTCCCGTATTCCTTCTGGTCACCTCACCGGACGGCAGCGGCAAGGCGGACACCGTGCGCGCCTGGCTCGATTCCGCGGCCGGCGGCCGGCCCGCCGGGCACGTGGTGTCGGCGAGCGGCGACAAACTGGCCCACGGCTACCTCGCCGGGCTGCAACCGCTGGTGGACCACGCGCTGAGCACGGCGGAGGCCGAAGCCCCGGAGCTGGTCACCGCCGCCGAGCAGTCCCTCAAGCGGATCTTCCCGCACCGGGACTCCCCCGCCTACCGGGTGCCGAAGGACCTCACGGGCATCGCGAGCCGTGACGAGCGGACCCGGTTCTACTTCCACGAGTACCAGGGCAAGCTGCTCAACGGCCTCTACGAGTTCCTCGACGCCTTCCTCGCCTCCCCCGGGCGCCCGCCGTACACCCTGGTCATCGACAACGCCGAGCGCCTGTCGCCCACGGTGGTGCAGTTCCTCGACATCGTCGCCCGCCGCAGGACGCTGTGCCGGCGCCTGACGATCGTGCTCCTGGTGGACGGCGAACCCGATGTCGCCCTCGCCGAGCACAGCGCCCGCGTCACCCTGGGCCCCCTGTCCCGGGGCGAGGCCCGCGAGCTGATCGAGAGCTGGGGGTTCCCGGCCCCGGCGGCCAAGCGGCTCGACAGCCTGTGGCGGCTCTCGCAGGGCCGGCCGGCCCGGCTCGCGGCGCTCGTGCGCTGCTCCGACGCGAAGGTGTCGCTGCCCGACTATCTGACCTTCGACACCCACCTCGACCTCTACCTGAGCCTGATGGGCGAGCGGCCCAGGTACGACCTGCTGGAGGGGTACGTCCGGGCCCACTGCGCGGACGACGACCCGGTCGCGGTGCGCAACTACGAGACGTACGACGCCGGAACCAGGGAGCGCCTGCACCGCGAGGTGCTCGCCGGCCTCGCCGACACCCCCGAGGAGGTGTTCCACCCGGTCCACCACCTCGCCCTGGGCGACGCCTCCGACCAGGTGGTGGCGCTGGCCCCGCTGTCGATCTCCCTGCAGGAGATCGGGCTCTACGACACCTGGTTCGACCTCTTCTCCCGCTTCTGGGCGGACCCGCAGCTGCGCACCCTGCCCGGCGGGGGCCAGACGCACAACCTGGTCTACCTGCGGATGTCGTTCGTCCTCTACTCCCTCGGGCTGGCCCACACCTCGATCCCCTACCTCGACACCTTCTACGGGCATTTCCCGCAGAGCCTCTACACGCCCACGGTGCTGTATTCGCAGAGCATGGCGCACGGCCGCTACCAGTCGCCCCCGGACCTCGTCACCGCCGAGCGATTCGCCCTGCTCAACCTGGAGAAGCTCGCCACCGAATTCCAGGACCATCCGAAGTACGAGTACATCAAGGTGTTCGCGGAAAACGCCCTCGCCTATATCCGGGCACGGCAGGGACGGATGGACGAGGCGCTCACCCTCTGCACCGAGGGCATGGAGCGGATGCAGAAGATCTACGGTGATGAGAAATACGCGCTCCACCAGTCGATCCTCGTCTACAACACCGCCCAGATCTACGAAATGGTGAAGGACTTCCCGAAGGCGTACGAGACCTACCAGCGGACCATCGCGCTCGACCCGAACTACGGGGAATACGCCAACGACCTCGCCAACATGCTCCAGCGGACCGGCCGGTTCGAGGAGGCGCTGGAATACTACGACCGGGCCATCGAGCTCTGCCCGCCCTATTACGAGGCCCACCTGAACCGGGCCCGCCTCCACGTGCAGCGGGGCGATGCGGCGGCGGCCGAACGGGACTTCCGGCGCGTGGTGGAGCTCAAGCCCGGGGAGGCGCGGGCGCACGTGGGCCTCGGGGTGCTCCGGCTCAAGCAGGGGCTGCCCGCCGAGGCGCTGGTCAGCCTGGACGCCGCGGTCTACCACGATCCCGGGAACGCGCAGGCGTGGAGCAACCGGGGCCTGGCCCTCTCCGAGACCGGGCGCACGGCGGAGGCGGAGGAGAGCCTGCGCACCGCGGTGGCCCGCGATCCCAAGCTGACCGAGGCCTGGAACAACCTCGCCCACGTCCTCCATGGGAGTGGCCGCCCGGAGGAGTCCCTGACCTGCCTCGACCATGCGGTACGGCTCTCCGACGACCCGGACTACGCCTACAACCGGGCGGTGCTGCGGCTCGAACTGGCCGATCCGGACGGGGCCCGCGCCGACATCGTGCTGGCCGCCGAGCGCGGCGGCGACCCCGAGGAACTGGCCGAGTTGCGCGCCCGGTTGACCGCCGATGCGACCTCGGGGCCCGCCACGGACTAGACAGGACGAGAGCGAGCACCACCCGGATCGACGAGGAGCACCGCGTGCCACCCACCGACCGCCGCGACACCCCCGAACACCGTTCCCTTCGCGCGCTGTTGTCGGCGTACGCGGTGAGCCAGTTCGGCAACTGGCTGTTCCGCACCGGGGTCGTCTACTACGCCTACAACCAGAACCACGGCTCCAACGCCCTGCTCACCACCGCGATCGTGCTGGTGTACCTGCCGATCCTCTTCGGTTCGCGGCTGCTGGCTCCGCTGGCCGACCGCCGGGACACCCGGCGCACGCTGATCGGGCTGGACGTGCTGCGCGCCGCGGTGCTCGTGGTGCTGCTCGCCGCGGTCGGGGGTGGAGCGGGCGGCGGCTTCACCTCCGCCGCCACGATCGGCGTGATGGCCTTCCTCTCCCTGCTGACCCCGTTCTTCACCGCCTCACAGACCGCCTACCTGCGCCGGGTGCTGCCGACCGAGCGGATCCCCTCGGCGCTGGCGGGGGTCTCGAAGGTCGACTGGTCGACCTTCATCCTGGGCACCGCGGCCGCGCCGCTGATGCTCCAGGTCTCCAATCTGCCCGTACTGATCACCCTGGACATCGTCAGCTTCGTCGTCTCCGGGCTGCTGCTGGTGCGGCTGGCGCCCGCCCCCGCCCCGGCCGGCGTCCCGTCGGACGGCGCGGCGGGCGGAGCGGGCAAGCCGCGGCTGACCGCGAGCAGCAGGTGGCTGCTGGCGAGCGTCTTCGCGCTGAACGCCGGCGCCGGAGTCATCAACGTCTACCCCAACGTCGTCGCCCGGGACTTCCTCGGCGGCGGCGCCACCTGGCTGAGCGTGATCAACCTCGCCAACGGCACCGGAGCGGTGATCGGCGCCACGCTGGCCGCCCGGCTGCGCGGCCGCCGGGGGCTGCGCCCCGGTGTGCTGGCCGCGCTGGCCGTGGCCGTCTCCCTGGCGTGCATGACACTGGTGACGACCGCGTGGGTGGCGGTCCTCGCCAGCTCCGCCATGCTGCTGGCCGGCCAGGTGTTCGCGGTGGTCTTCCAGGCCCGCATCCTGGAGAACGAGCCGGTGGCGGTGGCCGGCCGGGTCTCGGGCTACTTCACGCTGGGGACCTTCGCCGGTGTGACGGTGAGCATCCTGCTGTTCATGGGGGTCACCGGCTTCGGTTCGATGCGGAGTTCCTTCACCGTGCTGCTGCTCGTCGCGGCGGTCTCGGCGCTGGCCTCGGCGTGGATCGGCCGGGCCGCTTCGCGCCGCTACGGGGAGTCGTCCCCCGCGGCGAACGGCCAGGTCCCGGACGCGGACGCGGAGAGGGAGTCCGACGGCCTGCTGGTGCGGCAGGCCGGCCGGGCCTTCGCCACCGGTGTGACCGTCGCGTCCACGGTGGCCTCCGGGGTCCCGCACGCGACGACGGTGAACTCCTTCGTGACCGTCTCCCTCGACCCGCCCCTCGTACTGATCTGCGTCGCGCACGAGTCGCACCTGGCCGCCCTGGTGGCCGAGGGCTCCCCGCTGGGCATCACGGTCCTCGCGGCCGACCAGCGGGAGACGGCCGTGCACTTCGCCCGCGCCGAACGCCCCGTGGGCGAGGCCCAGTTCACCGGTCATGCCTGGCAGCCCGGCCAGGAGACCGGCGCCCCGCTGCTGTCGGGCGGCGCCGCCTGGCTCGAAGGCAGGGTGCAGTCGGTCGTCCCCGCCGGGGACCACGCGATCGTCCTGGCCCGCGTCCTGGCGTTCACCCCGTCGGACGGGCCCGTGGAAGGACCCCTGGTCTTCTACGGCGGCGGGTTCCACTCCCTCGGCCACGACGCCTCGGCCGCGCCGGGCGGACTCCAGAAGGCGGAGCAATGACCTCTCCCCACCGGCTTCCCGACCCGCACCCGGGCCCTCACCCGCTCCCCTATCCGCCCGCGCCCCGCGATCCCCGGCAGGACAAGCTGCACGGGCACCTGGTCGAGGACCCCTACCGGTGGCTCGAGGACCCGCAGGGCGAAGGGACCCGCCGGTGGTCGGCGGCGCAGCGCGAGCTGTGCGACCGGGTCCTGGACGGCCTGGCCGGCCGCGCCGCACTGCGCGGGCGCCTCACCGAACTGCTGGGCACGGGCAGCGTGAGCGCTCCCGTATGGCGCGGGCGGCGGCAGTTCTTCACCCGCCGCCTGCCCGGTCAGGAGCGCGCCGTCCTGCTCACGGTGGAACCGGGCGGTGAGGAGCGCGTCCTGCTCGATCCGATGCGGCTGGACCCGGCCGGCGACACCACCCTGGACGCGTGGCATCCGGACCAGGAGGGCCGCAGGCTCGCGTACAAGATCTCCCGCGGCGGCACGGAGGAGTCCCTGCTCCACGTGCTGGACGTCGCCACCGGGGTGCTCCTGGAGGGCCCGATCCCGCGCGCCCGCCACTCGGCCGTCGCCTGGCTTCCCGGCGGCGCGGCCTACTACTACGTCCGCCGCCTGCCCGCGGCCGAAGGGGAAGAGGACGCCGGCGGTCCGGGGCGGCGCCGGGTCTACCTCCACCGGGTGGGATCCGACCCGGAGTCGGAGGACGTGGTGGTGTTCGGGGACGGGCTCCCCGACTCGAACGACTACGGGATCCTGGTCAGCCACGACGGCCGCTGGCTGAGCGTGGGGGCCTCCCGGGGCACCGAGAACCGAAGCGACCTGTGGCTCGGCGACCTGTCGGCCGGCACGCCCGAGGCGCCGCGGTTCCAGCCGGTCCAGGTGGGCGTGGACGCCGACACCGGCCTGTACATGTGGCGCGACGGCCGGGCGTACCTCTTCACCGACCGGGACGCGCCGCGCTCGCGGCTCTGCGTCGCCTCCCCCGCCGACCTGGCCTACGGGTCCTGGCGCGACCTGATACCGGAGGACCCGGAGGCGGTGCTGACCGACTTCGCCATCCTGGACGGCCCGGAGCTGGACCGGCCGCGCCTCCTGGCCGGCTGGACGCGGCACGCCGCGGGCGAGGTCACGGTCCACGACCTGGAGACCGGCGAGCGGCTCGGCACCGTGCCGACGCCGGGCGTCGGCTCGCTGGGCGGGCTCTTCGAACGCCCGGAGGGCGGCCACGAGGCGTGGTTCTCGTACACCGACGGCACCTCGCCGGGCTCGGTCCTGCGGTACGACGCCCGCCACGGCACCACCGGCGTCTGGGCGGCCGCTCCGGGCATGGTGGCCGTCCCGGAGGTGAAGAGCTCGCAGATCGCCTACCGCTCCACCGACGGCACGACCGTACGCATGCTGCTGGTCGAACCGCTCCACCGGAGCGGGCCGCGCCCCGCGATCCTCTTCGGCTACGGGGGCTTCGGCTCCTCCCTGGTCCCCGCCTACGACCCGTCGGTGCTGGCCTGGGTGGAGGCCGGCGGCGTCTACGCCGTGGCCAACCTGCGCGGCGGCGGCGAGGAGGGCGAGGAATGGCACCGGGCCGGGATGCGGGAGAACAAGCAGCAGGTGTTCGACGACTTCCACAGCGCCGCCGAGGCGCTGATCGCCGGCGGCTGGACCACGGCGGACCGGCTCGGGATCCACGGCGGCTCCAACGGGGGCCTGCTCGTGGGCGCCGCGCTGACCCAGCGGCCCGAGCTCTACAAGGCGGCGGTGTGCGAGGCACCGCTGCTGGACATGGTCAGGTACGAGCGCTTCGGCCTGGGGCGCCTGTGGTCCGCCGAGTACGGCTCGGCGCAGGACCCCGAGGAGCTCGGCTGGCTCCTGGGCTATTCGCCCTACCACCACGTACGGGAGGCGGTGGAGTATCCGGCGGTGCTGTTCACGGTGTCCGAGAACGACGCGCGGGTCGATCCGATGCACGCCCGGAAGATGTGCGCCGCGCTCCAGCACGCCACCGGGGGCCGGGCGCCGGTCCTGCTGCGCAGCGAGGCGGAGGCCGGCCACAAGGGCCGCTCGACCACGAGGGCCGCCGCCCTGGCCGCCGACACGCTCGCGTTCCTCGCCTGGCAGACCGGCCTGGCCCTGCCGTGACGGCCAACACCGATCACTGCCGACTCCTGATGACCACCGATCCACGAGGTTGATATGAGTGACAAGCCGACCCCGGCCGCCCGCCGCCCGGTCGTGGCGATCGTCGACGCCTACTCCAGCGCCCGGTGCCTGGCGCCGCTCTTCCGGGAGCGGGGGTTCGACTGCGTGCACGTGCGCAGCGCCGCCACCGCCCATCCCGCGTACGAACGCAGCTTCCGGCCGCAGGACTTCACCGCCGAAGTCGTCCACGGGGGCGATGCGGCGCGGACGGCCGCGGCCGTCGCGGCTCACGGGCCGGTGTGCCTGCTGCCCGGCATCGAGAGCGGCGTGGAGCTGGCCGACGTACTGAGCGAGGCGCTGGGTCTGCGGACCAACGGAACGGCGCTGAGCACGGCCCGCAGGGACAAGTACCGGATGCTGGAGACGGTGCGGGAGGCCGGTGTGCCCGCCGTCGGGCAGATCCTGGCGACGGACCTCGGCACGCTGCTCGACTGGTACGCCAAGGCCGACGGCCGGGTGGTGCTGAAGCCGGTCAAGAGCGCGGGCAACGACGGCATCCACTTCTGCGACGACGCCGACCAGGTGCGGGCGGCCTTCGGCGCGCTGATCGGCACCGACAGCGCGCTGGGCGCCCGCAACCGGGCGGTGCTCGCCCAGGAGTACCTGGTCGGCGGCGAGTACATCGTGAACACGGTGAGCCTGGACGGCAGGCACCACGTCACCGACATCTGGCGGATGCACCACATCAGCGCCAACGGGGTCCGCGACCTGGGGGTCAGCGCCGTACTGCTGCCCCGGCACGGCGCCGATCAGGACGCGCTGGCCGCGTACACCTGCCGGGTCCTCGACGCGCTGGGGGTGCGCAACGGGCCCGCGCACAGCGAGCTGAAGCTGACCCCGCAGGGGCCGCGGCTGATCGAGACGGCGGCCCGTGCCTGCGGCGCCGACCTGCACGTGCCGGTGAAGGCGGCGATCGGCGAGAGCCAGCTGGACTGGACGGTGGACGCGTACGTGGACCCCGACCGCTTCCTGGCCCGCTGGGAGGAGGGCTACGAACTGGCGGGGCACGCGGGGCTCGTGAACATGGTCTCGCCCGCGGACGGCACGCTGCGCGACTATCCGAAGATGGCGGAGCTGCGCGGGCTCGACAGCTTCCACGACATCGCCCTCAACGTCCTCCCGGGCGGCCGGATCCACCGGTCGGTGGACGACTGGACCTACCCCATGCGCGTGTACCTCGTGCACGAGACGCCGAACACCGTCCTGCACGACATCCTCACCGCGCACTACCTCGACGGGGAGGGGTTCTACGACATCGTCTGACCCGTCCGACCCCCTGCCCCAACTCCCCCTCGCAGCAGCGATCTTCCGATGATCTACGTTGGGGGTCTGCTGCGAGGAAGGAATGTGACGGGTGGACGAGAGTACCGACCTGACCGGGCGATTCGAAGAGCACCGCTCTCATCTGCGAGCGGTGTCCTATCGCATGCTCGGCTCGCTCAGCGAGGCCGAGGACGCCGTACAGGAGGCCTGGCTGCGCCTCGACCGCTCCGACACCGGCGACATCGAGAACCTCGGCGGATGGCTGACCACCGTGGTGTCGCGCATCTGCCTGAACATGCTGCGCTCCCGCGAGTCCCGGCGCGAGGATTCGATGGAGGTGTACCCCACCGACCCGGCGGTCGGCCGTGAGGACACGGTCGACCCCGAACAGGAGGCGATGCTGGCCGACTCGGTCGGGCTGGCGCTGCTGGTGGTGCTCGACACGCTGGCGCCGGCGGAGCGGCTCGCCTTCGTACTGCACGACCTGTTCGCCGTGCCCTTCGACGAGATCGCCCCGATGATCGAGCGGACCCCGGCCGCGACCCGGCAGCTCGCGAGCCGCGCGCGGCGCCGGGTCAAGGGGGCTCCCGCGGCGCCCGAGGCCGATCTGACCCGCCGGCGGCGGGTGGTGGACGCCTTCCTGGCCGCCACCCGCGGCGGGAACTTCGACGCGCTCGTCACACTGCTCGATCCGGACATCGTCCTGCGCGCCGACAAGGCGGTCGGACCCACCCCCGCGCCCATCTTCCTCAGTGGCGCCGGCACGGTGGCCAAGGCCGCGATGGCCGCCATGGAGCGGGCGCGGTCCACGCAGCCCGCGCTGGTCAACGGGACGGTCGGCCTCGCGATGGCACCGCTGGGCAGGCTGTTCCTGGTGCTCGCCTTCACCATCGAGGAGGGTCTGATCACCGAGATCGACGTGATCGCGGAACCGGAGCGGCTGCGCGAGCTCGACCTCGCCGTGCTCGACGTCTGAGACCGGACCCGGTCGCGGTGTTCACGCCGGTGCCCCGCACCGTGTGAACACCGCGACGGCGGGGCCGGGTCAGGCCTTCTTCAGGAACTGGGTCTTCAGCACCAGGCCCTTGACCTGCTTGGTGTTGCACTCGATCTCGTCGGCCTTGCCGGTCAGCCGGATGTTCTTGACCAGCGTTCCGCGCTTGAGGGTCTCCGAGGTGCCCTTCACCTTCAGGTCCTTGATCAGGGTGACGGAGTCGCCGTCCGCCAGCTGGGTCCCATTGCTGTCTTTTACCACCAGGTCGCTCATACCGGCATATTACGGAGCGAGTACGTCGAGCTCCTCCAGGGCACCCACCGCGATCTGCCGGGTCAGCGCCTCGGCACGGGCCGCGTCGCCCTCCCGTACGGCCTCCGCCACTCGGACATGGAGGGTGACGGCCGCCGGATCGGGATCGTGGAACATCACCGCGTGCTCGGTGCGACCGGTCAGGACCTCGGCGACGACGTCCCCGAGGCGGGCGAACATCTCGTTGCCGGAGGCGTTCAGGACGACGCGGTGGAAGGCGATGTCGTACCGCAGATAGCCCTCCAGCTGGTGGCCGCGCGAGGTGCGGACCATGCCGAGGGCCGCCTCGGTGAGCTCGGCGCACTGTTCGGGAGTGGCCAGGGTCGCCGCCAGCCCGGCCGCGACCGGCTCGATCGCGGAGCGCAGCACGGTCAGCGAGCGGAGCTGGCGGGGACGGTCGGCGCCGGCCAGCCGCCAGCGGATGACGCGCGGATCGTAGACGTTCCACTCGGCGGTGGGGCGCACGGTGACACCGACCCGGCGGCGGGACTCGACCAGGTGCATCGACTCCAGCACGCGCACGACCTCGCGCACGACGGTGCGCGAGGCGTCGAAGCGCTCGGCGATCTCGTCCGTGCGCAGGACGCTGCCCGGCGGGTACTCCCCGGCCGTGAGGGCGAGGCCGAGGGTGTCCAGTACATGGGAGTGGAGCCCCTGCGCCTGTCCCTGCCCAGGTCCGGGACTGCCGTCGGTGGTCATGGCGTAAGCGTACGGTGACGCCCCGGCGAACAATAGATGCGATGTTTTCACCGCTCACCCTTGAATAAGTACTACTTAATAGGCTTCACTGCTGCCACACGGACCGATGTCGACGAGGACAGCGAGGTAGGCGTGAGCACCCAGCGCGTCATTGTGGTGATGGGCGTGGCCGGCACGGGCAAGACGACCGTGGGCCGGCTGCTCGCGGAGGCGCTGGCCCTTCCGTACGCGGAGGGCGATGCCTTCCACCCGCCGGCCAACGTCGCCAAGATGTCGGCCGGCACCCCGCTGGAGGACGCCGACCGCTGGCCGTGGCTCGACTCCATCGGCGCGTGGATCCGCGAGCGGGCCGCCGCGGGCACCGGCGGAGTGGTCGCGTCCTCGGCGCTCAAGCGCGCCTACCGGGACCGGCTGCGCGACGCCGCGCCCCGGGCGGTGTTCGTCCACCTGACCGGTGGGCGCCCGCTGATCGAGGAGCGGATGGCGGCCCGCACGGGCCACTTCATGCCCACCACCCTGCTGGACTCGCAGTTCGCCACGCTGGAGCCGCTCCAGGAGGACGAACTCGGCGTCGCCGTCGACGTGTCCGGATCCCCGGAAGACATCACCGAACGGGCGCTGGCCGCTCTGCGCCGGCTCCGCACTCCCGAGAACTAAGGAATCGTCACCGTGACCAGTCTCAGCGTCGAGACACTGGCAGCGGCCGGCACCGGACCGATCACCTCGGCCGGGAACACCCAGCTGGGGATCGCCGTCCTCGCGGGCATCGCCGTCATCGTCCTGCTCATCACCCGCCTCAAACTGCACGCCTTCCTGGCCCTGACGGTCGGCTCGCTGGCCCTCGGCGTCTTCGCGGGGGCCCCGCTGTCCAAGACGATCACCAGCTTCACCGCCGGACTCGGCGCCACGGTCGCCGGCGTGGGCGTCCTGATCGCCCTCGGCGCGATCCTCGGCAAGCTGCTGGCGGACTCGGGCGGCGCGGACGAGATCGTGGACACGATCCTCGCCCGGGCCAAGGGCCGGGCCATGCCGTGGGCCATGGTGCTGATCGCCTCCGTGATCGGGCTGCCGCTCTTCTTCGAGGTCGGCATCGTCCTGCTGATCCCGGTGGTGCTGCTGGTGGCCAAGCGGGGCAACTACTCGCTGATGCGGATCGGCATCCCGGCGCTGGCCGGCCTGTCCGTGATGCACGGGCTGATCCCGCCGCACCCCGGACCCCTCGTCGCCATCGACGCGCTCCACGCGAACCTGGGCGTCACCCTCGCCCTCGGGGTGCTCGTCGCCATCCCGACCGTGATCATCGCCGGCCCGCTGTTCTCACGGTACGCGGCACGGTGGGTGGACATCCCGGCGCCCGAGAACATGGTTCCGCAGCGGCCTTCGGCGGAACCGGAGCACCGGCCGCGGTTCGGTGCGACGGTCTTCACGGTGTTGCTGCCGGTGGGGCTGATGCTGGTCAAGGCCCTCGTGGACATCGTTGTCAACGATCCCGCCAACGCGGTGCAGCGCGTCACCGACGTCGCGGGCTCCCCGCTGATCGCGCTGCTCGCGGCCGTATTGGTGGGCATGTTCACCCTCGGCCGGGCGGCCGGCTTCACCCGGGCGCGGCTCTCCACCACGGTGGAGAAGTCCCTCGCCCCGATCGCCGGCATCCTGCTGATCGTGGGCGCGGGCGGCGGCTTCAAGCAGACCCTGATCGACGCGGGCGTCGGCCAGATGATCCTGGACCTGTCGAAGAACTGGGCCATCCCGACCCTGCTGCTGGCCTGGCTGATCGCCGTGGCCATCCGCCTCGCCACGGGTTCCGCGACGGTGGCCACGATCTCGGCGGCCGGACTGGTGGCCCCGCTCGCCGCGGGCATGTCCACCACCGAGACCGCCCTGCTGGTCCTGGCGATCGGCGCCGGCTCGCTGTTCTTCAGCCATGTCAACGACGCCGGGTTCTGGCTGGTCAAGGAGTACTTCGGGATGACCGTCGGGCAGACGCTGAAGACCTGGTCGGTGATGGAGACCATCATCTCGGTGGTCGGCCTGGGCTTCGTGCTGCTGCTGTCGCTGGTCCTCTGAGCGGTCCGGCCACCGGCCACCCGCCGCCTCCACCGGTCCGGCACCCGGACCGGTGGAGGCGGCCGTCATCGTTCGCCGAGTTGGGCGGCGGCCAGGGCGAAGCCGTTCGCCGCGGTGGCGCAGCGGCCGGCGAGGAGGTCGACCTCGGCGCGCAGGGCGCCTGCCCGGGGGTCCCGCCGGGTCGGCGCCACCGGCGTCGCCCGCAGCCGCACCGCGTGGGTGCGCAGTACGGAGGCGTGTCCGCGCAGGCCGTCGACGGGGCGCGGGCGGGCGGCGGGCCGGGGCGCCGCCCCGGGGAACCGGGCGCGGACCGGGTGGCGGTGGGCGGCGGGCCGGTCGGGCCGCGCCGGTCCTCCGAAGCGCTGGGGCCCGCCGGGTCCTGCGGACTCTCCCTGCCCGTTGGCGCCTTCGGGCAGGCTCGGGCCGGGGTCGCAGAAGGCCCAGACGGCGGCTCCCAGCCCGAGGAGCGGTTCGGCGGGCACGGCCCGGCCGGTGGCGACCTGCCAGCCGGCGTGGTCGTTGAAGGGGTTCGCGTCGGTCAGGGCGTGCCAGGCCAGGATGTCGGCGAAGGCGGGGCCCAGCAGCGCGAACGCGTGCTCGGTGCCCCGTTCGCGCATGATGCCGCGGAACAGCCGGGCGGCCTCGGCCTGTCGGCCTTCCCCGACGGCTTCGAGGACCGCCACCGCGTCGGGGTCTTCGAGCAGTTCGGGGCGGCTCGCGCCGACGGCCCGGATCCGGGTCCGGAGCCCGCAGACCGCGATGCTGATCGCGAGGCTCTCCCGGCCCGCCAGCAGCCCGGCGAACCGGCCGGCCCGGGCCACGCCCCGGCCGCGGGGGCCCCAGCCGAGGCCCTCCGGGTCGGTGAGGGTGCGCAGCAGGGTGCGCCAGCCGAGCCGACGGCTCCCGCCCCGGGCGAGGGCCGCCGCGGGCAGGCGGGCACCGAGGGCCAGCCCGGAGGCATGGCGGGCGGCCTCGCCGACCGCGTCGGCGGCTTCGGCGAGTACGCGGCACAGGTCGTCGAGCAGGTCGACGTCCGCGTCGGTGGACGCGGCGGTCGCGGCGTCGGGCATGGGATCCTCGCGTGGTTCGGCAGGGGGTTGTGTCGGAGGAGGGTTGTGTCGGGAGGGGGTTGTGTCAGGCGGGGGGGGTGTGTCGGGCGGCGGGGTTGTGTCGGGCGGGCAGTGGTGGAGTCCGGTCGGCTGTGGGAGTCGGGCCGGACGGGTCGGTCGGCTGCGGGGGCGTGGCGGAGTCGGCGGCGGGGTCCGGTCACCGGCGCGTGAGGGTGAGCCTGATGCCGTGGGGGTCGAGCGTCGTGGGGAGCGGTCCCACCGGGTCCAGGACCGGCCGGGCGGCTCCGATGCGGTGGCCCCGTAGCACCTCCGCGCAGAACGCGGCCGTGATCAGCAGGCCGAGTTCGTCGCCCGGGCAGCGGCCGCCGCCGTGTCCGAAGGGCGCCATCCGGGTGTCGTGGTCGGCAGCCGGGTTCTTCCACCGGCCGGGCACGAACACGTGCGCGGCCGGTACCCGTTCGGGGTCGCGCTGGTGGAACGCGGCGGGCAGCAGCACGGAGGTGCCGGCCGGGCAGCGCACGCCCCGCCAGTCGGTCTCGGCGCTGGTGACCCGGATCAGCTCGGGCACCGCCGGGTAGAGCCTCAGGGATTCCCGTACGCAGGCCCGCAGCCTGGGCAGTTCACCGCCCCCCGCCGCGCCCGCGGCCGCTTCGGCGCCGACCGCGTCCTGCTCGGCCGGGTGCGCGCCGAGCAGGAGCAGGGTGCGCAGCAGGGTGGCGGGGATGGAGTCCATGGCCAGCAGCCACTGGCGGGCCTGGCCGGCCGGGTCCGGGGCGCCGGCCCGCGCCACGAGGGTGCTCGCGTCGGCCCGGCCCGCGTACTCCCGGATGCGGGAGCCGGCCAGGTCGTACGGGGAGCCCTTGCGCAGCCCCGGCCCGGGCCCGTCGGGGCGCGAGCGCCTGAGCCAGCCCGCCAGTTCCTCGTCCTCGGCGGCGGCGTCGCCGAGGACGATGCGCCGGGCGGCGCGGCCCACGGCGCGGTGCGCGCGGGCGAGTTCGAGGGTGCCGGAGGCGGTCAGGTGCCGGGCCTCCTCGACGACGGCCGCCAGGACGCCCGCGGCCAGCGCCCCGGCGTCGATCCGCCGCTGCGGGCTCACGGGTTCGGCATAGAAGCGGCACAGGTCCCGGGGGTCGAGGAGGACGAGGACCGTCTCGCCGGACCGCGTCCGCAGCAGGACGGGCGCGTCGCCGTGGCGGGCGCGCAGGGCGCGCAGCGCGGCGGAGCTGCGGGCGGGGCCGGATCGGGGCCGGTCACCCAGGAGCAGGGCAGCGGTGCGCAGAAGCGATTCGCGTACGGATGTCCGCCGGCCGGGACCTCCCGCGCCGAGCCCTGGCACGGCCGGCCCGCGGTCCGCGAGCGGCACCTCACCGCGGGGCGCCCGACCGACCGCCCCGGATCCCGCGGCCGCCCACCGGTGCTGCCCGGCGGGCGCACCCGCCGCACCCCGCGAAGGCAGCCGGGTCCGCCCGGCGAGGGCCCTGACCCGGGCCCGGAGCCCGTCGAGGGCGACCCCTTGGACCGTACGCATCCGCGGACCTCCACAGCCGGCACAACAACGGTCGGTGACATCGGGATCACCGTACGTCCCCCGCGCATGCCGCGCGCCCCGAGCACTACGGCCGGGGGTCCAGCCCGACGAGGAGGGCCGCGACGTCCAGGCCGGCGGTGAGGTAGGAGGTGAAGGTCTCGTTGTGCAGGGCCCACGGGGACCTTCGGCGGCGCACGAGCGCGATGGCCTCGGCCGGCGCCATCCCGCGGTCGATCAGGCACTGGGCGACGACGAGCCCGGAGCGGTTGTAGCCCGAGTGGCAGCGTACGAGCGTGGTGAGACCCGCTTCGAGGGCCAGCCTCGCGGTCCGGGCCAGCCGCTGCACCGTGTGCAGCTGGCCGGCGTTCAGGGCCGCGTCGGGCACCTCCCCCACCACGTGCTCGGCGCGCGGGCCGGGGCCGTGGCCGGTCCGGGTGAAGAGGCTGATGACGACGTCGAACTCGTCGGCCACGATCACGGGCCGCAGTTCCCCGGCGGGGTCGGTCCAGTAGTGCCCGCCCATCCAGAGACCGGGCGCGACCTCGTCCCACGGGGTGGGCGGGCCGGGTACCTCGCGGTCCCGCCGACGGGTCTTGGCCATGCGCCACCTCCGGGATGCGGCCCTCAGGATGGCACGTGACGACCCCTCAGCGGGGGCCGGTCGGGGGAAAGGCCCGGTCGCGGAAGGCCGTGCGGAGGTGGGGGTGCGGGGTGGTGGGCAGGAGGAGGGCCCAGCGGTGGTGGCGGGGGGAGATCCAGAGGGCCGGGCCGGCGGGGGTCGGGGCGTGGTGGGACCAGGCGCCGTGGGGGGCGGGGTGCCAGAGCAGGCCGCGGGGCGGGGTGAGTTCGCCGGTGCGGATGCGGAGGGACTGGGCGGTCCAGGCGCGGGTGATGCCGACTCCGGTTTCCGGCGGGGCGAGGAGGTGGCTCAGGAAGCGCACGAGGTCGGCGAGGGGCGCGTGGAGGACGCCGTCGGCGTAGTGGGTGCGGGTCATGCCCAGGGGGTGCCAGACGCGGGTGGCGGCGAGCTCGGCGAGGGGGCTGCCGGAGAGGTGCTCGGCGAGGCGGGCGAGCGCGGCGGCCCCGTCGGCACGGGTGAGCAGGTGGTGGACGGTGGCGGTGCCGGGGGCACCCGTCGCGGCGACGTCCCCGTAGGCCGCGAGCGGGGTGTGCAGGCCTAGCGTGCCCTCGTCGGCCAGGGCTCCGACGACGGGCCACACGGCGAGGACGGCGGCGAGTCCGCCGACGTCGAAGAGTGCGTCCCCGGCGGCCGCCGCGCCGTCGGATTGCGCCTGGACACCGTCGGGTCCGCCGACGGCCCAGACCGCTCCGGGGTCGGCGGACCCCACGAGGGCCCGGATGTCATCGGCCTGGTCGCTCAGGAGCGTCATGGTTCCCCACGTTAATCAGCCGCACACCGGTCCCCCGGCGCATCGGGTCGGAGTCGCCGCTCCGGCCACCCGAATGCGCCGGGGGACGCGGTGCCCGGGCTACGGGCGGTCGGGGCGGTCGGTCACCCGCAGGGTGTTCAGCTGCGGCTTGCCGAATCCGGCGTGCGTGACGAAGCGGATGTTGAGCACCCCGTCCGTCACCGTGACCGTGTACGTGCGGGTCAGGGCCGTGTACGTGCCCGCCTCCAGGGAGATGTCCAGGGAGGGCAGGACCTGCGTGCCCTCGGCCAGGACGTCGAAGACGCGCTTGTTCGGCTTGGTGGAGGAGAGCTCCGCGAAGCCCAGCTCCACCGTGTAGGTCCCGTTCGGCACGTTGTCGAAGCGGTACTCGTACATGCCCTCACGGGCGCTCCGGAACAGCTTCTGGTCGTCCGTGCCGGCGATGGTGCGGCCGGTGGACTGTGCGGTGGCGTTGCCCTGGTAGCCGTACGAGCCCGCCGTGTACTTGCGGTCCGGGGACCAGCCGTCGCCCAGGGAGTCCGTGCTCGCGGAGGTGGAGCCCGCGTCGAGGGCGACCTGGTAGCGCGGAACGACGATCTTCACGGGGACGCTGAGGACCGGGGTCCGGCCGCTCACCGAGGTGATCTTGAGATCGGCGGTCAGGACCGTGCCCGGGGCCAGGCCCGCCGTGTCGACGGCGAGGGCGACCGGCGCCTTGGCCCCGGTCGGGAGGTTCCCGGTCGCCGGGGTGGCCGTCAGCCAGGCGGCGTCCTCGGACACGGTGAACGCCGTGTCCTTGCCGGAGTTGGTCAGCTCCAGGGTCCGGGTCCGCTTCTGGCCGGGCGGGAGGACGACCTCCACGGCCGGCGCGGACGCGGTCACCTTGCCGGTCCGCAGCGACTGCGTCACGGGCGTCACATCGGCGGCCTTGACCTCCAGCGCCGCGGTGACGCCCTCGTAGTTCGCCGCCAGGAGGGAGATGGACGTCCGGCCGGACGGGCTCTGGACGACGTACCCGCCGTCCGCCGCCGTGGTCGCCGAGACCACCGAGTCGCCCGTGCCGACGCTCACCGTGGCACCCGCGATGCCGTTGCCGTCGTTCGCGTCGAGCACGCGGCCCGCCACCACACCGCTCTTGGTGGTGCGGAAGGCGATGGACAGTCCGTCGGTGATGACCGGGGTGTTGAAGGAGTACTTGAAGGCGTCGGTGCCGGTGGCGTTCTCCACGCCGACGGTGGCCGTGGAGCCGCCCTTGATCCCGGTGCCGCCCGTCCCCTTGTAGGAGTACGAGACGGTGCCGTCCTCGCCGACCGCCGCCGAGAAGGAGAACTTCTCGGCCTGCGCCGACCAGTGGGCCACCTCGCGCCACTCGATCACGTACTGGCGGTGCGGGGCGGCGCCGGTGACAGCGGTGAACACGCCGGAGCCGGTGCCCGCCGCGCCGACGACCAGGTCGTCCCAGAAGGGGTAGAGGGCCGCGTTGGGCGTGGCCGTGCTCGGGATGTCGGCGTTGATGTCACCGGTGTTGTTGCCGCCGAAGCTGACGGTGCCGTTGGTCCCGATCCACGCCTGGGCGTACGTCTTGCCGTACAGCGGCAGCGGGAAGGGCAGGTCGACGCGCTCGGTGGTGTTGTCGCCGGTCAGCGCGAGCTGGCGGCTGCCGGGCTGGTACGGGCGGTCGCCGGCGGTGGCGCAGGCGTAGCCGTAGCCGTCGGTGCGCTCGGGCAGGCTCACCGCGACCGTGGTGTCCCCGGCGACGGTGGCCTTGGCCGTGCCGCCGGTGACGCAGCGGGAGGGGTGGGTGGCGTTCACGTCGTAGGTGCCGTGCGGCAGGGTGACCTCGAAGCGGCCCTGCGCGTCGGTGGTCGCGGTCACGGGGGTGTCCGCGATGGTGACGGAGGCGCCCGCGGCGGGCCCGGCGGCCGAGGAGACCGTACCGGTGAGCTTGCCGGAGGCGGCCTGGGTGAGGCTGAAGTCGCCGGTGGCGGTGGCGTTCTCGGTCACCGTGGCGGTGGCGGTCTGCGGTCCGTAGCCGAACTTGGCCGCGGTCAGGGCGTAGTCGCCCACCGAGAGGGAGGCGAAGCGGTAGGTGCCGTCGGCCGCGGTGGTCGTCGTACGGTCGATCGGGCCGTCGGCGGTGACCTTGACGCCGGCGACGGGTGCGCCGCCGGAGCGGACGGTCCCGGCGAGCGCGCCGATGGCGCCGCGCGGGGCGCCGTTCACCGTGGCGAGCGCGTCGAGCCGGCCCTCGCCGAAGACGTTGTTGTCGGCGGTGGTGCCACCGCACTGGCTGCTGTCGGTGTCCTGCGCGGTGCCGTCCAGCAGGGCCTCGGTCTGCGCGATGTCGCCTTCGAGGGCGGGCGCGGCGGACCAGAGCAGGGCCACGGTGGCCGCGGTGTGCGGGGAGGCCATGGAGGTGCCGGAGAAGGCCTCGTACGCGCCGCCGGGGACGGAGGAGCGCACGTTCACGCCCGGGGCGGCGATGTTCGGCTTGACGATGCCGCCGGGGCCCGCGCCGCGCGAGGAGAAGGGGGCGATGGCGTTGTTGATGTCGAAGGCGCCGGAGCTGTAGGAGCTCGCGTAGTCGCCGGGCGAGCCGCTGGTGGCGCAGCTCGGGCCGGAGTTGCCGTTGGAGAAGGCCGGGAAGATGCCGGCGGCCCGCCAGGCATCGACGATCTGCTGGTACCAGTCGTCGTGCGCGGCGCTGCCCCAGGAGTTGTTGACGACGTGCGGGGCGAGGTCGGGCCGCGGGTTCTGGCCGTTCAGGTCGGTCGGGGCGACGATCCACTGGCCGGAGGCGAGCAGGGAGGCCTCGGAGCAGGAGTTGGTCTCGCAGCCCTTGGCGGCGATCCACTTGGCGCCGGGCGCGACACCGATCTTGTTGGCGCCGCCGTCGTCGCCGACCATCGTGCCCATGGTGTGGGTGCCGTGGTCGTTGTTGTCGCAGGGGGCCGCCGTGGAGCACACTCCGGCCGGATCGAACCAGTTGTAGTTGTGGTCGTAGGACCCGTCCGCGCCCTTGCCGCGGTATTGGTTGTTGACCGCCGGGTGCGTGTAGTCCACGCCGCTGTCGATGTTGGCGACGACGATGCCCTCGCCGCGCACGCCGGCCTGTTCCCAGACCTGGGGGGCCTTGATGCGGTCGATGTTCCACTCGACGGCGTCGGCGGCCGCCTTCTCCCGGGTGCCCTCGGCGGGTTTGGGGAGGTCGACCTTGTCGTCGGCGTCGATCCGGGAGACCTCGGGGCGCTGGGCGAGGGTGCCGGCGAGCTTCTCGCTGCCGACGACGCGGACGGCGTTCACGATCCAGTACGAGGTGTACTCGGCCTTGGCGCCTTCCAGGGCCTTGATCACATCGGCCTGGGTGCGCGCGGCGTGGTCCTTCTTGGCCCGGAGCACGGTCTCGGCCTTGGCGGCGCGGATCTGCTGCCTGCCCGCGGCGGTGAGGTCGGCGGCGCTGTCGAGGTAGACCCAGAAGGCGGCCTTGGGCGACTCGCCGAGCTGGGTGCGGAGCTTGGGCTCGATCTTGCGCTCGGCCGCGCTCGGGGCGGGGCGGGGGTCCGGTGCGGCCGCGGCGACGCCCGCGCCGACCGGGAGGAGCAGGACCGAGGTGAGGGCGGCTAGCGCCGCGCGTAAGGAACGCCTGTTGCGTTGGGCCACGTGTGGTCTCCTCGTACGCCGTGTGTGCGGGTTGTGCGGGAAGGGTGTGCGCGTGACGTGCGCGGGTCATGGTGAGCGAGAGGTCATGCTCATTACAAGAGGCACAATTGAGCCGCATGGCCGCACGCGCCGCACGCGCCATGCGGGTCGCGCGGGCCGCACAAGGCCCGGCACCCGCGGCCGCCGCAGCCGTCCCCCGGCAGCCCGACGGCGCGCCCGGTGGCCCTTCCCGGCCACGCGCGCCAGCCTGAAGTCATGACCGCGCCCGCCGAACCCCCCGTCACTCCCGCGGTCCCGCTCGCGTCCGCGCAGGGCCGGTGGATCCTGCTGACCACCGTCCTCGGGTCGAGCATGGCCCTGCTGGACTCGACGGTGGTCAATGTCGCCCTCCCCCGCATCGGGCAGGATCTCGACGCCGATCTGGCCGTGCTCCAGTGGACGGTCAACGCCTATCTGCTGACGCTGGCCGGGCTGATCCTGGTCGGCGGGGCGCTCGGCGACCGCTTCGGGCGGCGCCGGATCTTCGTGCTGGGCGTGGTGTGGTTCGCGGTGGGCTCACTGCTGTGCGGGATCGCGCCGAACGCCGGGATCCTGATCGCCGCCCGCGCCCTCCAGGGCATCGGCGGCGCACTCCTGACGCCCGGCTCCCTCGCGCTGATCCAGGGCTCGATCCGCGCCGAGGACCGGGGCCGGGCGGTCGGCCTGTGGTCGGGGCTGGGCGGGGTGGGGGCGGCCGTGGGGCCGTTCCTCGGCGGCTGGCTGGTGGACGGGCCCGGCTGGCGCTGGGTGTTCCTGCTGAACGTGCCGCTGGCCGCGCTGTGCGTCCCGGTGGCACTGCGCCACGTACCGGAATCGCGGGACCCGCAGGCGCACGGGCGGTTCGACATCGCCGGGGCCGTGCTGGGCGCGGCGGCGCTGGCGCTGCTGACGTACGCGCTGATCGAGGCGCGGGCCGCCGATGCGCCGGTGATCATCGCGGCGGTGGCCGGCGTGCTGCTGGCCGGCGCGTTCGTCCAGGTCGAGCGGCGTCGGGCCGATCCGATGATGCCGCCGTCCATGTTCTCGTCCCGGCTGTTCACCGCGGTCAATGTGGTCACCCTGTTCGTGTACGCGGCCCTCGGCGGCTTCTTCTTCCTCGTCGTGCTCCAGCTCCAGGTGGTGTCCGGGTACTCGGCGCTGGCCGCCGGCGCGGCCATGCTGCCGACCACCGCGCTGATGCTGCTGCTGTCGGCCCGGTCGGGGGAGCTCGGGGAGCGGATCGGGCCGCGGATCCCGCTGACCGTGGGGCCGCTGCTGTGCGCGGCCGGGATGCTGCTGATGCTGCGGGTGGGGCCCGGGGCCTCGTACGTAAGGGACGTGCTGCCGGCGATGGTCGTGACGGGCCTGGGCCTGGTGACGGTGGTGGCTCCGCTGACGGCGACCGTGCTGGCCTCGGTGGACCCGGGCCGGGCCGGGCTGGCCAGCGGCATCAACAACGCGGCCGCCCGCGTGGCCGGGCTCCTCGCAGTGGCGGCGCTGCCGCTGCTGGCCGGCATGGGACCGGAGGCGTACCGCTCGGCGGCCGAGTTCGACGCCGCCTTCGGGCGGGCCATGCCCTGGTGTGCGGGGGCGCTCGTGGCCGGCGCCGCCGTGGCCTGGGCGACCGTACGCTCCCCCGCGCCCGGGGCCTGCCATCCGCAGTGCCAGACGCACTGCGGGGTGACGGCCCCGCCCCTCGAACCGCAGCGGGAGGCCGGACCTGCGGACAAGCCGACCGCGGGGTAGCGGGGCGGCATGTGCTGGAGCGCGACGGCCGATCTGACGGCGGGCACGGCCATCACCGCCGTCGGGCTCGTCTGCGTGGCGGCGGTGGTGCGCGCGCGACGGCTCGAGCGACTGCCCGTCGCCGCGCTGCCGCTGCTCCTGGGCGCCCATCAGCTGGTGGAGGCCGCCGTCTGGAACTCGGGCGGCGGCTGCTCCCCCGCCGCGACGGCCTGGGCCGTGATCGCCCTGCCGGTCCTGCCCGTCTGGGTGCCGTTCGGGGTGCTCCTCGCCTCCGCGCCGGAGGTCCGGTGGCGCCTGTGGGGGCCGGCGGCCGTCGGGCTCGCCACCGCCGCCGTGCTCGCGTACTGCCTCGCGACCCGGCCGGTGACCGCCGAGATCCGGGGCCACACCCTCGGCTACGGCGTGAATGTTCCGTGGATGCCCCTGGTCCTGACGGGCTACCTGTCCGCCACGCTCGGCTCCCTCCTGCTCGCCGGGGACCGGTGGCTCCGGCTGCTCGGCGCGGTGCTGGCCGCCGGGGCATTGGCCTGCTCAGCGCTGTGGCGGCTGGAATTCGCCTCCACCTGGTGCGCGTTCGCGGCGGTCGCCTCCGTGCTGGTCCTGGGCTGGGTCCGGCGCCCGCAACCCGGTTCCCCTGTTACGTGATCGACCGAAAGTTACCTATACGTATGTAGTGACTTCACACGAGAGCGGCAGTAGAACTCGTTCCCATTCGGCCGAGAGTGAGGAACGTCACATGAGTGACACTGCCCTGCCCGGAAAAGGTTCCAAAGGGATTTCACGTCGCGGATTCATCGGTAGAACAAGTTCCATTCTCGGGGCGGTGACCCTCGCGGGCCACATGTCCCCGGCCGCCCATGCGCAGTCAGCCGCCACTCCCGCTCCCATCGACAACGGCGCCCACGTGCCGGCCCTGGTCATCGGCACCGGCTACGGCGGCTCCGTCGCGGCCCTGCGCCTCGCCCAGGCGGGCGTCGACGTACAGATGATCGAGATGGGCATGTCCTGGGACACCCCGGGCTCGGACGGCAAGATCTTCCCGAAGGTGACCAGCCCGGACTACCGTTCGTTCTGGCTGCGCACCCGGACCAAGGCGCCGCTGAGCAACTTCCTCGGCTTCCCCATCGACAAGGACGTCCCCAAGTACACGGGGATCCTGGACGCCGAGGACTTCGCCGGGATCACGGTCTACCAGGGCCGCGGCGTCGGCGGCGGGTCGCTGGTCAACGGCGGCATGGCGGTCACGCCCAAGCGCGCCAACTTCAGCGCCGTCCTCCCGTCGGTGGACGCCGAGGAGATGTACTCGACCTACTACCCCCGGGCCAACGCCGGGCTCGGGGTCGGCATGATCGACCCGGCCTGGTTCGACACCGCCGACTGCTACCAGTTCTCCCGGGTCGGCCGCAAGCACGCGCAGCGGTCCGGCTTCGCGTGGACCTTCGTCCCCGACGTGTACGACTGGGACTACATGAAGCGGGAGGCCGCCGGCACCGCCACCAAGTCGGCGCTGGACGGCGAGATCCTCTACGGCAACAACCACGGCAAGAAGTCGCTGGTCAAGACCTACCTCGCCGAGGCCAAGGCCACGGGCAAGGTCACCATCTCGCCGCTCCACAAGGTCACTTCGGTCACCCCGGCGGCGGGCGGCGGCTACACGGTCACCATCGACCAGATCAACACCACCGGCGACACCGTGGCCACCAAGACCGTGACCGCGGACCGGGTGTTCTTCGCGGCCGGCAGTGTCGGCACCAGCAAGCTCCTGGTCAAGCTGAAAGCCACCGGTGCGCTGCCGAACCTCAACAACGAGGTCGGCAAGGGCTGGGGCGAGAACGGCAACGTCATGTGCGGACGCGCCAACCACCTGTGGGACCCGACCGGAAAGCTCCAGTCGACCATCCCCTGCTCCGGCATCGACAACTGGGACGCGGGCGGCGCGTTCGCCGAGGTCGCACCGCTCCCCACGGGCATCGAGACGTACGCCTCCTTCTACCTGTCGATCACGAAGAACCCGAACCGGGGCGAGTTCACCTGGAACGCCGCGACGGGAGCCGCCGAGCTGAACTGGCAGACGGCGTGGAAGCAGTCCTCCATCACCATGGCCAAGACCATCTTCGACAAGATCAACTCCAAGGAGGGCACGATCTACCGGACCGACCTGTTCGGTGGGAACAAGATCTGGAACGACACCCTCACCTACCACCCGCTCGGCGGTGCGGTCCTGAACAAGGCCACCGACAACTACGGGCGCCTCCACGGCTACACCGGCCTGTACGTGATCGACGGCGCGCTGATCCCCGGCAACACCAGCGTCAACCCGTTCGTCACCATCACGGCCCTCGCCGAGCGCAACATCGAGAAGATCATCGCCACCGACCTCCGGTAGGGCCGCGTCCTCCCCCCAGCGGCCGGGGCCGTTCGGATGTCACCGAACGGCCCCCTATCCATGCGCGTTCCGCGCCGCTCAGTGCCCCGGCAGCACGCAGACGCTGTCCAGGCCCAGCACGTGGTTGAGCCGGCCGAAGGCCAGCCAGGACCCGATGCTCATCGTCAGCTCCACGATCTCCAACTGGCTGTAGTGCGCGGTCATCCGCTCCCAGAACTCGTCGTCGAGGCCGTGGTGGTCGAGGGTGTACCGCTCGGCGTACTCCGCCGCCAGCCGCGTGCGCTCGTCGAAGCGGTCCGTGGTGCGCCACTCGGTGACCGCGTCGGGGAACTCCTCCTCGACCTTCTCCCCGTCCCGGTCGGTGCGCCAGTCCAGGCAGAAGACGCACCCGTTGATCTGCGCGACGCGCAGCCGGGCGGCCTCGAACTCCCGCAGGCCCAGGGTGGTGTGGGCGTACACGGACAGGGAGAAGTTCGCGGCGGCCATCCCGATCCCGGGGACCATGTCGCCCCAGACGTACTCGATCGGGTGCTGCCCTTCCGGAACGTCGATCCTCATGGCTGTTTCCTTCCGAGTCTGCCGATGGCGGGGCGCAAGGGGATGTCGAGGGCGTCGTACAGTCCGGGTTCCGCCTCGGTGAGCCAGTCGATGGCGCTCACCAGGCGGCCGACGGCGGTGGCGTTGCCGCCGGCCGAGCGGTTCTCGCCCTCGTCGGTGGCTTCGATGGTGACCTCGATGCGCGGGCGGCCCTCGATGACGACCCGGTGGGCGCCGTCACCGCCGTCGGGCGGGGTGGGCCAGTCCGGCGCGCACGAGGCGTGGATGCGGGTGACGTGCTCGATGACGATGCGGGGCTCGCCCTCGACGATGCCCTGCACCTCGAAGCGGATCGCCCCCTGGGTGCCGGCCTCGAACTCGCCCATCGTCCGGGTGGTCACCGTGGTGTCGAGCGCGCGCCGGTCCACCGTCTCGCGTATCTCGTCGAGTTCGACCCCGAGGGCACGGGCCATCATGCGTATCTGGCCGCCCCACACCATGGTCGGGATCGCGGGCATGAGCATCATCGGCTCGTACTCCATGGGCTGGCCCATGCCGACGAGGTAGCGGACGGAGTCCGGCTGGTCGTAGGTGGAGTAGTCGAAGATCTCCTGGCAGCGGATGGCGTCGATGGTGGTGCCGAGTCCGCTGAGCAGGATCGGGAGTACGTCGTTGCCCCAGCCGGGGTCGACGCCGGAGGCGAAGAGCGAGCCGCCGCCCTCCGCTATCGCGGCCAGCACCGGATCGCGGAACTCCGGTGGTGCGCTGCGGTGGTCGTAGAGCGGGTAGAGCGCGGGGCTGACGACCACCGCGCCGGCCCGGATGGCCCGGGTGATGTCGGCGAGGGCGTCGTCGGGCCGGACGTCTCCCGAGGCGGCGTACACCACGGCCTGGGGACGGGCGGCCAGCACGGCCTCGATGTCGTCGGTGGCGTCGACGCCCAAGGGGCGGTCGAGTTCGCCGAGTTCACCCGCGTCGCGGCCGACCTTGGCTGGATTGTGGACGATGACCGCTGAGAGTTTCAGCGCGGGATGGGCCTCGACGGCGCGGATGGCCAAACGGCCGACGTTGCCGGTACCCCAGACAACCGTGGAAATCATGCGCGGAGGGTAGCGACAGGACCTGCATGTTTCCAGAGTCTGCCGGGCCTCCTCGGCTACTGGTTCCGGGCGCCCAGGACGAAGAGGAGGTAGACGAAGAAGGCGAAGAGGTGACCGACGAACAAGTAGGCGATCAGCCGGATCACCAGACCGCGCGGGAACTTGGACTCCATCTTGGACTCGGTCTTGGCTTCGGCCTGCGGCTCGGTCTGAGGTTCGGGCTGCGCATCGGCATGGTGCTCCGACTGCGACTCGGTCTGGTGCTCGGTCTGGGACATGGCTACGGCTCCTCGCCTATCGGTGGTGCGTGGTGGTGGCGCCGCCGCCCAGGCACAGCCCGGCGAGGCTGCTCTGGAGCAGGGTGTGGACGAACAGCAGGTCGGTTCCGCCGGCGGTGGCGGCCGTGATCCGGTGCGGGGTGAGCGAGTCGAAGTGCGCGCTGTCCCCCGGCTCCAGCAGGTACTCGGTCTCCCCCAGGTGCAGCCGCAGCCGCCCGCCCAGGACGTACAGCCATTCCTCGCCCGGATGGACCCGGACCAGCTCGCCCTCGCCGCGACCCTGAGGGACGTGCACGCGCAGCGCCTGCATCCCGCGCCCGGAACCGCCCGCCTGCCAGTACGTCCACCCGTCGGCCTCGCGGGCACCCGGTCCGCCGGCCCGTACGATGGGATCGGCGACCGCGGGGGTCTCGCCGAGCAGCTCGGAGACGGTCGTGCCGTAGGTGCGGGCGAGCGCGAGCAGCAGCGGCAGCGAGGGCTGGCGCCGACCGGTCTCCAGGCGGGACAGGTGGGCGGGCGAGAGCCGGGCCCGTGCGGCGGCGGCCTCCAGGGTGAGCCCGGCGCGGCGGCGCAGGTCGCGCAGCTGCGGGGCCACGGCGGGCAGGTCGTCGGGAGCGGGGACGGCCTCGTCGTCGGGGCCGCGGGCAGGACCGGGTGTCATGCCCCGATTGAGCCAGAATCTTGCCTGCCTGGCAATCCGTCTTGCCTCTGAGGCAAATCACCTGCCGTCGGCGTCAGCGTCGGCCCCGCCCTCCCCTTCCCCCAGTACCGTCCCCACCGTGTCCGCCTGCCCGGCGTTCTTGTCCGGGCGGTGCCTGAGCACCCGCGCGAAACGCAGTGCGACCCCGGCCGGGTAGCGCGGGGAGCGCTGCAGGCCGTCATAGGCGATCTCCACCACCAGCTCGGGCCGTACCCGGACGGTGAACCCGTCGTCCGAGACCGCGAGCGCGCGCAGCGCCCCGGTCTGCCAGCGCAGCATCTCGTCCGTGAGCCCCTTGAAGGTCTTGCCGAGCATGGCGTACGTGCCGTCGGCGGCCCGCGCCCCCAGGTGCAGGTTCGACAGCAGTCCGGTGCGCCGCCCGTGGCCCCATTCGGCGGCGAGGATCACCAGGTCCAGGGTGCGCACCGGCTTCACCTTGAGCCAGTGCCGGCCGCGCCGCCCGGCCGCGTAGGCCGAGTCCAGTCCCTTGACCATGACGCCCTCGTGCCCGCGGCGCAGGGTCTCGGCCCAGAACTCCTCGGCCTCGGCGGCCTGCGCCCGCGGGTCCTCGACCACGAGCCGGCGGACCCGGGCGTGCTCGGGGACGAGGGCGGCGAGGGCCTCGTACCGCTCGCGGACGGGGCGGTCGAGGAGCACCTCGTCGGCGGCGGCCAGGACGTCGAAGAAGAAGGGGACGACCGGCAGGGTGCGCCGGGCGGCCTCGACGTCGACCCGGGAGCCGACCCTGCTCGCGATCTCCTGGAAGGGGACGGGGCGGCCGTCCGCCGAGCGGCCGATGACCTCTCCGTCGAGGATGAACCGCTCCCCCGGCAGCGACCGGGCCAGCTCGGCCACCTCCGGCAGGCGTGCGGTGATCTCGTCGAGGGAGCGCGTGTACACCCGTACGTCGTCCCCGTCCCGGTGGACCTGGACCCGGATCCCGTCGAGCTTCTCCTCCACCGCGCAGGGCCCGAGCGCGGCCAGGGCCCCGGCGACCGATGCGGCGGTGCCGGCCAGCATGGGCTGTACGGGCTGCCCCACGCGGAGGGTGAATCCGTCCAGTGCCGGCGCTCCGCGGGCCAGCACGGCCGCCGCGACCCGGGGCAGCGAGCCGTCCAGCATCACGGCGCGGCGCAGATCGGCGGCCGGTACCCCGGCGGCCGCGGCCACCCCCTCCAGGGCCACCGCGTCCAGCGCGCCCTGGCGCACCTCGCCGGACAGCAGGCTGCGCAGGAAGGCCTGTTCGTCGGCGGTGGCCGCGCCCAGCAGGCCGTCGAGGATGCGGCGCCGAAGTGCTTGCGACCCCGTACCCGAGGCGGCTGCGAGTTCGGTCACCGCCTCGTCCACAGCGCGCACGGTCAGGGTGGGCTCGGCCGCCGGTTCGACCTCGTGCGCGAGCAGCCGCCAGCCGATGCCGGGGCGGCCCTGCGGGAGGCGCCCGGCGAGGTAGGAGATCACCAGGGCGGCCTCCTCCGGGGGCGCGGCGGCGAAGACCTCCGCGAGCAGGGCGGTCTTGCGGGACCGGGCGGAGGTGTCGGCGACCTCCCGGGACACGCGCGCGAGCTCGGCCAGCAGCATGCGGCCATCCTCCCGCCGGGCGGGGCGCGCCGCACCACGGCCCGCATACCGCAGGCGCGGTACTCGACAGCGGGCGGAGTACTCCTCGGGAAGTGGGGGACATCCCCCTGTGGGCGCTCGGGCACCGGGGCACCTGGCGTTTAGGGTTCCCGTATGAAGCTCCGACTGCCCGGGGGACGCCGGAACCGCCTGCTCGCCGGCGCCGCCGCGCTCGCCGTCGTCGCGGGAGCCGGTACGTGGACGGCCTCGGCCGCCGCCGGCGACGCGCCGGCCGTGCACCGCCAGGACGCCGTACTGGACATGCCCGATGCCGCCATCGACACCTCGTACTTCACCGCCGGAGGTGGGGACGGCGGCGGGAAGAAACGTCCCGCCGTGCTCCTCGGGCACGGTTTCGGCGGCAGCAAGGACGACGTGCGCGAGCAGGCCGAACAGCTGGCCCGCGACGGGTACGCCGTCCTGACCTGGTCGGCGCGCGGCTTCGGCCGCTCCGGCGGCCGGATCGGCCTGAACGATCCCGAACACGAGGTCAAGGACGTCTCCCGGCTCATCGACTGGCTCGCGACCCGCCCCGAAGTGCAGCTCGACGGGGACGGCGATCCGCGCGTCGGCGTCTCCGGCGCCTCCTACGGCGGTGCGGTCTCGCTGCTCGCCGCCGGGTACGACCGCCGCGTGGACGCGATCGCTCCGCAGATCACCTACTGGAACCTCGCGGACTCCCTCTTCCCCAACGGCGTCTTCAAGAAGCTGTGGTCCGGCATCTTCTTCACCACCGGCTCCTCCGGCGGGATGCAGCCGGCGCAGCAGGGCCCGCAGGCGCCCGATCCGCTCGCCGCGCCCGGCTGCGGACGGTTCCAGCCGGAGCTCTGCGCCATGTACGAGCGGGTCGCGGTGGCCGGGAAGCCCGACCCCGATGCCCGGGCGCTGCTGGAGCAGCGCAGCCCCTCCGCCGTCGGCGCCAAGATCAAGGTGCCGGCCCTCATCGTGCAGGGCCAGGACGACTCCCTCTTCCCGCTGGACCAGGCCGACGCCATGGCCAAGGCCATCGCGGCGAACGGCGCGCCCGTCTCCGTGGACTGGGCGGCCGGCGGTCACGACGGCGGCATGCGCGAGGCCGGCCGGGTCGAGGCCCGGGTGACGGCCTGGTTCGACCGCTACCTCAAGGGGGACGAGGGCGCCGACACCGGCCCGGCGTTCCGCGTATCGCGCTCCGGCGGGATCGACTCCACCGACGGACAGGTCCAGCTGCGCGGCGCGAGCGGCGAGCGGTACCCTGGGCTGACGTCCGGCCCGCAGGAGTTCGCCCTGACCGGGCGCGAGCAGAGCTTCGCCAATCCGGCGGGCGGCGCCCCGCCTGCGCTGTCCTCGCTGCCCGGCATCGGCGGACAGCTCGCCGCCTTCGGAGCCGGGCTCTCGCTGGACTTCCCCGGGCAGAACGCCCGGTTCGAGTCGGAGCCGCTGGCGAAGGAGGTACGGATCACCGGGACCCCGACCGTAACCCTGAACGTGAGGTCGACGGCCGCGGACGGTTCGGCCGTGCTGTTCGGCAAGGTGTACGACGTCGGGCCCGACGGCCGCCAGCAGGTGCTGCCCAGTCAGCTGGTCGCCCCGGTGCGGGTGGAGAACGCGCAGCAGGGCACGAACGTCGCGCTGCGGCTGCCCGCGATCGACCACGCCGTCGAGGCCGGACACCGGCTGCGGCTGGTGGTCGCCGCCACCGACCTCGGCTACGCCACGCCCGCCGCGCCCGCCACCTACACGGTGTCGGCTCAGGGCCCGCTGGCCGTGCCCGTCGCCACGGAGGTGCGGACCGCGGCGGCCGGGCTGCCCGCCTGGACGTGGGGGCTGCCGCTGGGCGCGGCGGCGCTGGCCGCGGCGCTGCTCGGGATCCGGCGGACCGGTCGGGGGGCTGCGGGGGCGCGGGCCGGCGTAGCGCAGCCCGAGGCCGCACTGGCCGACGTACCGCTGGAAATCACCGGACTGACGAAGAAGTACGCGAAGGCGCAGGACCGGTACGCCGTACGGGACCTGTCGTTCCGGGTGGAGAAGGGGCAGGTGCTGGGGCTGCTCGGGCCCAACGGCGCCGGGAAGACCACCACCCTGCGGATGCTGATGGGGCTGATCTCGCCGGACGCCGGGGAGATCCGGGTGTTCGGGCACGCGGTGCGGGCCGGGGCTCCGGTGCTGTCGCGGGTCGGGGCGTTCGTGGAGGGCGCGGGATTCCTGCCGCACCTGACGGGTCGGGCCAACCTGGAGCTGTACTGGCAGGCCACCGGCCGCCCGGCCGAGGACTCGCACATGGAGGAGGCCCTGGAGATCGCCGGGCTCGGCGACGCGCTGGAGCGCGCGGTGCGCACGTACTCGCAGGGCATGCGCCAGCGGCTCGCGATCGCGCAGGCCATGCTCGGGATGCCGGACCTGCTGATCCTCGACGAGCCGACGAACGGTCTGGACCCGCCGCAGATCCGCGAGATGCGGGACGTGATGATCCGCTACGCGGCGGGCGGGCGGACGGTCATCGTCTCCAGCCACCTGCTGTCGGAGGTGGAGCAGTCCTGCACGCACCTGGTGGTCATGGACCGCGGCCGGCTGGTGCAGGCGGGCGAGGTCGCCGAGATCACGGGCGGCGGGGACGCCCTGCTGGTGACGCTGGCCGGGCCGGTGGACGAGGTGGTCGTCGAGAAGGTGGCCGCGCTGGAGGGAGTGGGCTCCGTGACGGCCGCGGCCGACGGGCTGCTCGTACGGCTCGAAGGTGCGACGGCCGCCGGGCTGATCGCCGAACTCGTACGGCTGGAGGTGCCGGTGAGCGGAGTGGGGCCGCACCGTCGGCTGGAGGACGCGTTCCTCACCCTGATCGGAGGTTCCGCATGAGCACGGTAGAGGTCCCGCGGGAGGTGGCCCCCGGCTACCGGGCGAGCCGTACGCTGCCGCTGCGCGTGGAGGCGCTGCGGCAGTGGCGCCGGCGGCGGACGCTGGTGATGGGCGGGGTGCTGGCCGCGCTGCCGTTCATCCTGATCATCGCGTTCGCGGTGGGCGGCGGGCCGGGCAGCCGGAACGGCGGGGACGGCCGGATCACCCTGATCGACACGGCCACCGCCTCGGCGGCGAACTTCGCGGCGACGTGCCTGTTCGTCTCGGCCGGCTTCCTGCTGGTGGTGCCGGTCGCGCTGTTCTGCGGGGACACGGTGGCCTCGGAGGCGAGCTGGTCCTCGCTGCGCTATCTGCTGGCCTCTCCGGTGCCGCGGGCGCGGCTGCTGTGGAGCAAGCTGGTGGTGGCGCTCGGCTTCAGCCTGGCGGCGATGGTGCTGCTGCCGGTGGTGGCGCTGGCGGCGGGCACGGCGGCGTACGGGTGGGGGCCGCTGAAGCTCCCGACGGGAGGTTCGCTGGCGGCCGCGGACACCGTGCCGCGGCTCGCGCTGGTGGTCGCCTTCATCTTCGTGTCGCAGCTGGTGACGGCGGGGCTGGCGTTCTGGCTGTCCACGCGGACGGACGCGCCGCTGGGCGCGGTGGGCGGTGCGGTCGGGCTGACGATCGTCGGCAATGTGCTGGACGCGGTGACGGCGCTCGGGTCGTGGCGCGAGTTCCTGCCGGCGCACTGGCAGTTCGCGTGGGCGGACGCGCTCCAGCCGCAGTTGGAGTGGGCCGGGATGGTGAAGGGGGCGGCGGTGTCGGTGTCGTACGCGCTGGTGCTGTTCGCCCTCGCCTTCCGGGGGTTCTCCCGCAAGGACATCACGTCCTGAGAGGAACGGACGGACGGACGGGCTTGCGCGGGAGGGACCCCAGGGGGTGGTGTCAGCGGCCCAGTACGCGGACGGGTGAGCCGTCGAGGAACGCTCGGATGTCCTCGACGGCTTCGCCGTAGTACGTGGCGTAGTTGGACCGTGTCACGTAGCCGAGGTGCGGGGTGGCGAGCAGCCGCGGAGCGGTGCGCATCGGGTGCTCGGCGGGCAGCGGCTCGATGTCGAACACGTCGATCCCCGCGCCGGCGATCCGGCCCGCGTGGAGGGCTTCGAGGAGCGCCTCCTGGTCTACGATGGCCGCCCGGGAGGTGTTGACCAGGTAGGCGGTCGGACGCATCAGGCCCAGCTCGGCGGCGCCGATCAGGCCGCGGGTGCGCTCGCCAAGGGCCAGGTGGACGGAGACGAAGTCGCTGCCCGCCAGCAGTTCCTCCTTGGACCCGGCGAGAGCCACGCCCACCTCCGCGGCCCGCTCCTCGGTGAGGTTGCGGCTCCAGGCCACCACGTCCATGCCGAAGGCGAGCCCGACCCGGGCGACGCGGCTGCCGATCTTGCCGAGGCCGAGCAGGCCGAGGCGACGGCCGTGCAGGTCGGCGCCGATGGTGCTCTGCCAGGGGCCGTACGCGCGCAGGGCGTTGTTCTCGGGGACGATGCCGCGGGCCAGGCCCAGCAGCAGGGCCCACGTCAGCTCGACGGGTGGGGTGGAGGAGCTGGCGGTGCCACAGACGGTGACCCCGTTGCGCGCGGCGGCGGCGTAGTCGATCACCGAATTGCGCATTCCGCTGGCGACGAGCAGCTTGAGGCGGGGCAGCCGGTCGAGCAGGGAGGCCGGGAACGCCAGCCGCTCGCGCAGGGTCACGACGATGTCGAAGTCGGCCAGGCGCGCCGCGAGCCGGTCCTCGTGGGAGAGGTGGTCGGTGTAGGTGACCACCTCCACCCGGTCCGCGACCGGGGACCAGTCGGCGAGCGTGGTCGCGGCCTCCTGGTAGTCGTCGAGGACCGCGCAGCGCAGCCGACCCGTCACGCCGGGGCGCCCGGGGCCACGGCGTCGATCTCGGCGAGCAGCTCGGCCTCCAGCGGGCGGTCGGCGACGGCCGCGTTGGCGCGTACCTGCTCGGCGGAGGTGGCTCCGGCGATGACGGAGGCGCAGCCGGGCTGGGCGGAGAGCCAGCCGATGGCGAGTTCGAGGACGCTGCGGCCGTGCTTCTCGGCGAGGGCGGCGAGGGCTTCGACGATGTCGAGCCGCTGCTCGGTGAGGTAGGCGTCGCGGCCTTCGAGGCGGGAGCCGGCCGGGACGGGCGCGCCCCGGCGGATCTTGCCGGTGAGGAGGCCGTTGGCGAGCGGGAAGTACGGGAGCACGCCGACGCCGTAGTGCAGGGCCGCGGGGACGAGCTCGCGTTCGGCCGACCGCTCCAGCAGCGACCACTGGTTCTGTGCGGATACGAAGGGTGCCGCGCCGGTTTCGCGGGCGGTGTGGGCGGCTTCGGCGAGCTGCCAGCCCGTGAGGTTGGAGTGGCCGATGTAGCGGACCTTGCCCTCGGCGACGAGCTCGGTGAGCGCGGCCAGGGTCTCGGCGATCGGGGTGGCCGGGTCGGGGCTGTGCAGCTGGTAGAGGTCGATGTGGTCGGTGCCGAGGCGGCGCAGGGACTCCTCGACGGCCCGGCGGATGTAGGCGCGGCCGCCGCGGGCGCCGGCGGCGGGGCCGTACTTCATGTCCATGCCGTCGTAGCCGAACTTGGTGGCGAGGACGACCTGGTCGCGGCGGCCCTTGAGGGCCTCGCCGAGGTGGCTCTCTGAGCCGCCGAGGCCGCCGTAGATGTCGGCGGTGTCGAGGAGGGTGATGCCCGCGTCGAGTGCGGCGTCGACGACGGCGCGGGTGGCCTGGGCGTCGAGGCGGCCGCCGAAGTTGTTGCAGCCGAGCCCGACGGCGGAGACCTGCAGACCTGAACTGCCCAGGGGGAGATAGCGCATGCGTTTCGTTCCTCCGCACTCGTCCGGTACAAGATCGACCAAGCGGTCAGTCTAGGCTCCCCCGCCCGGCGGCGGCACCCGTCTCACTGGAGGGTGACGACCGTGGGACGGCCGAGGTCGGGCCGGTCGCGCAGCGGCAGTTCGGTGCCGGGGCGCTCCAGTTCGAGGACGATGATCTCGTTGTCGCCGGGGTGCCACAGGGGTGCGGGGGCGTAGAGGGTGCGCTGGGGGCCGCGCGGGGTGTCGTAGTGGCCGAGGAGGAAGCCGTTGAGCCAGACCAGGCCGGTGCCCCAGGCGGACAGGTCCAGGAAGCCGTCGGCGGCCTCGGGTACGGGCGCGGTGAAGCGGTGGAAGGCGGGGCCGGGCACCGTGGGCGCTCCGGCCGTCCAGCGCAGGCCGGTCGGGTCGGTGAGCGGCAGCGGGCGGATCTCCCAGCCGAACAGGTGCTGGTGGCCGTGGCGCACGCCGCGCCGGATGCCCTTGCGGTCGTCGATGAGCGGTCCGTAGTTCACCCGGCCCTGTGCGCGGACCAGGAGGTCCAGGACCACGCCCGCTTCCCCGACGGCCAGGTCCAGGCCCTCGTCGGGGGCGTTGCGGTCCAGCACTCCGAGCGGCACTCCGTCGGCGAAGACGTACGCGCGGTCGCCGAGGCCGTCGATCCGGACGGGCATGGAGGGGCGGGGGCCGGTGAGGGTGGTCCGGTAGTGGATCAGCCCGTGGCTCTGGCCCAGCTGCTCCATGGACTCGGGCGCGGGACGCAGTACCGGCTCGCCGCCCAGGACGTCGAGGCCGGACAGCAGCGGGGCCTTGCCCGCGGGGGTGGCGAGGGCGGGGGTGATGCGCGGCAGCGGCTCGGGCAGCGGACCGTCCGGGAGCGGCACGTACTTGCCGATGACCTCGCGGAACGCGTGGAACTTGGGGGTGAGTTCGCCCGCCTCGCCGATCGGGGCGTCGTAGTCGTAGCTGGTTGCCGTGGGCTCGTATCCGGGCTCTTCGGGGCGGGATCCGGTGTGGTTCGCGCCCGCCCAGAAGCCGAAGTTGGTGCCGCCGTGCGCCATGTAGAGGCTCACGGACGCACCGGTGGCCAGGAGTTCGTCGAGCGAGCCGGCCACTTCCTCGACGGCCCGGACGTGGTGGTCCTCGCCCCAGTGGTCGAACCAGCCGATCCAGAACTCCATGGCCATCAGCGGGCCGGTCGGCTGGTAGCGGCGCAGCACCTCGAGGCGCTCGGTGGGACGTGCGCCGAAGGTGGCCGTGGCAAGCCGGCCCGGCACCCTCCCGCCCTGCTGCATGGCGTCCTCGGCACCGTCCGCCGTGAACAGCAGGCAGTCCACGCCGCGCCGTACCAAGCCCTGTTCGATGTGGCGCAGGTAGGCCTGGTCGTTGCCGTACGAGCCGTACTCGTTCTCGATCTGTACGGCGACCACCGGCCCGCCCGCGCGAGCCAGCAGGGGCAGCAACTCCGGTACGACCTGATCGAACCAGTCGTCCACCTCGGTCAGGAACCGGGGGTCGGAGCAGCGCAGCCGCATGGCGCCGTCGGCCAGCAGCCGCGCCGGCAGACCGCCGAAGTCCCACTCCGCGCATATGTACGGACCCGGACGCACGATCGCGTCCAGCCCCAGGCCCTGCGCCAGCCGCAGGAACCGGCTCAGATCCCGCCACCCCGTGAAGTCGGCCTTCCCAGGAGCGGTCTCGTGGAAGTTCCACGGCACGTACGTGTCCACCGTGTTCACGCCCATCGCACGCAACCGGGAGAGGCGGTCCTCCCACAGGTCCGGATGCACCCGGAAGTAGTGCAGCGCTCCGGAGACGATCCGATGGGGGCGATCTGCGCGCCGGAAGCCGTCCTGGTCGTGCGTGAGCATGCGTGACTCCCGAGAGCGAGGTCGAGCTGCCGTGAAGTGCCGGACGCCGCCGAATATATGGACGCGCCGACCATGCCGTCAATGACCGGTTGAACGGATTCGATCGAATCGATCGGTTCGATTCCCTATGATGGCTGGCACTGCGTACATCACCGGACCACAGGGGACGCTTTGAGACCACACGTGAACCAGCGTCAGGCACAGGTACTCGCACTCGTCCGGGAGCGGGGCAGTGTGCGCGTGGCGGACCTGGCCCAGGAGCTCGGCATCTCACCCGTCACCCTGCGGCGGGACATCGAGGCGATGGCCGCGCGGGGAGAGATCCAGCGGATGCACGGGGTGATCAGCCGGGTGCAGGCGGGGGCGGCCTCGGCCCACGGCGGCGCGGGCGGCGTGGCGCGCGCAGCCGGTCCGGGCGGATCGGGCGGTTCGGCGGGCAGCGGCGCCGGCGAGGGGCTGGTGATCGGGATGGTGGTGCCCACGACCGAGTACTACTACGCCGAGGTCGTCCGGGGGGCCCGCGCGGCGGTGGAGGCGCGCGGTGCGCGGCTGACCGTGGGTCTGACACGGTACCTGCCCGGCGAGGACCGGACCCAGGCGGACCGACTGGTCTCCACCGGGGCGCACGGGCTGCTGCTGACCCCGAACTGGGAGACGGGGGCGCCGGGGCCCGGGGAGGGTGCCTGGGCGGCGGAACTCCCGGTTCCGACGGTGCTGGTGGAGCGGTGGGCGCCGCCGGGGCATCCGGCGGCGGCGCTCGACCGGGTGGCCTCCGACCACGCGCACGGCGCGGCCGGCGCGGTGCAGCACCTGGCCGAGTTGGGGCACAAGCGGATCGCGCTCGCCAGCCGGTCCACCCCGACCGCGACGCGGCTGCGGTCCGGGTACGAGGCCGCCGTGGCCGCGCTCGGCCTGGAGCCCGCGCCGCCGTGGCCGCCGGCCGGGCCGGGCCCGGTCTCCGATGCGGACCTGTTCTCGCGGATGTTGGAGTACCTGTGCGACGCGGTGACGGGCGGGGTGACCGCGGCCCTGATCCACAGCGACACCGACGCGATCATGCTGATCCCCCGGCTCCAGGCGCGGGGGGTGCGGGTGCCCGAGGACCTGGCCGTGATCACGTACGACGACGAGGTGGCCGGGATGGCCGACGTGCCGCTGTCGGCGGTGGCGCCGGCCAAGCACGAGGTCGGCGCCCGGGCGGCCGGCCTGCTCCTGGACCGGCTGTCCGGCGTGGATCCCGAGGAGAGTCCCCGCCAGCATCTGGAACTGCTCCCGCGCCTGACCATCCGCTCCTGAGAGGGGGCATGAGAGGGGGCCGAAGCGTTGACCTGATCACTTCGATCGGGTTGTGCGTTCGTTCTCGACGGCGGCCGGACGCCTGTGCGGTGGCCTCCCGCCGCCGGCCGGCCGTCGGCCCGCCTTCGGCAACGGCCTCCCCCGGGCCTACCGAGCTGGGCCCGGGCCGCTCGACGCCCTGGCCGCCAGCCGCTCCAGGTGTTCCCTGCCCCGCGCGAGCCGGCCGGGGAGTTCGGCCGCATCGGGGTACCAGCGCTTCTCGTACTCCCAGCAGAGCCAGCCGTCCCGCGGTACGGCGGCCACCACCTCGGCCAGGGGCAGCACTCCGGCGCCGAGCCCGAGCGGGGTGAGCTCGCGCGCCGATGCCACGTCCTTCACCTGTACGTAGCCCAGGTGCGCGGCCAGGGCCCGCCAGGACTCGGCCGGCGACTCGCCGCCCAGCCAGGTGTGCAGTACGTCCCACAGCGCCCCGGCGCCGGGATGCGCGACCCGGTCCAGGACCCGGACGGCCGCCGCCCCCGTGCGGTGGGAGTCATGGGTCTCCAGCAGGATCCGCACACCGTGCCGCTCGGCGAACGGGGCGGCGGCCCGCAGCCTGCGTACGGCGTGGGCGTCGGCGGCCGCCTCGGGCAGGTCGCCGCCGCCCGGGAAGACGCGCACGTAGGGCGCTTCCAGATCGGCGGCGAGCCGGACCAGGGCCCGCAGTTCGGCCAGGACGGGTTCGTCCGCTCCGGCGGCGGCCACCCGCGCATAGCCCGCGACGCCCAGGACGGTGACCCCGGCGGCGGTGAGGGCGCGCAGGCCGGCGGCCCGCTCGGCGGTCGGGCTGGCGGGGTGCAGGGGCTCCTCGGGGTGGGCGCGCAGTTCGAGGCCGTCGAACCCGTGGGCGGCCGCCAGGGCGGCGCTGCGGTCGAGCGGCGTGCCGGGCAGCCCGAGCGTCGAGAAGGCGTACCTCACCCTGCCCTCCCCCCGGCCGGGGGCGGGGCCGTGGAGGCGCGCACCATCAGCTCGGTGGGCAGGGTGGTGATCCCGCCCGGGGGCAGCGGCCGGCGGCCGGTGACGAGTTGGGCGGCGAGTGCACCCGCCTCGCGCAGCGGTACCCGGACGGTGGTCAGGGCCGGGGCGGTGTCCGCGCAGAACGGCAGGTCGTCGAAGCCGGCCACGGAGACGTCCTCGGGGATCCGTATCCCCGCCTCGCGCAGGGCGGCTGCGACCCCGGTGGCGACGATGTCGTTGGCCGCGGCGACCGCGGTGAAGGGTGCTCCGCGGCGCAGCAGTTCGCGGGTGGCGTCGTAGCCCGCGGAGCGCTCGAAGCCGGCGTGCACGGTGAGGCCGGCGCAGGCTTCGGGGAGGCCGGGGTCGTGTCGCAGCAGGGCGGCCCGGTGTCCGGCGAGGCGTTCGCGGGTGGTGCTCAGCCCGGGCGGGCCTGCGACGTAGGCGATGCGCCGGTGGCCGAGTGCCAACAGGTGCTCGGCGAGGCGGAAGGCACCGCCGTGGTCGTCGAACATCACGGTGGCGACGGGCAGTCCGGCGGGCAGCGTCAGGGGAGGCCGCCCGCAGAGGACCACGGGGGCGCCGGTGGCGGCTATCCGCGCGACGCGGCCGGCCAGCGTCGTGGTGTGCTCCGCATCTTCGACCGCGCCGCCGGTGAGGACGACTCCCCCGGCCCGCTGGCCCTCCAGCAGAGTGAGGTAGGCCAGTTCGGCCGCGGGCCGCCCTTCGGTGTTGCAGACGACGGCGAGGCGGCGGGCGTCGCCCTGGCCGGTGGGGGCGAGGGCGCTCTGCAGCGAGCCGGCGAGGATCCCGAAGAAGCTGTCCGCGACGTCGTGGACGAGGACGCCGACGAGGTCGGAGGTGGCGGCCGCGAGCGCGCGGGCAGGGCCGTTGGCGATGTAGCCGAGCTCCTCGACGGCCTGCTCCACCCGGGTCCGGGTGCCGCCGGCCACCGGGTAGCCGCCGTTGAGCACGCGCGAGACCGTGGCGGGCGACACGCCCGCGTGCGCCGCGACCTCGGCAAGAGTCACCGCCATGGTGCACCCCTCTCTCCTCCTGGACCGGGTCATCGTCTCATCCGGTGTGTGGATCTCCATAGTGCCCGATTGAGAAAGCGCTTTCTATCACTCGTTCGAGTCTTGCGACGGCGATGTCTTCGACCCTAGCCTGAACGGAGTGAAAGCGCTTTCTATCGACGGCGGTCGAGAAGGCGGCCGGCGAAACGAAGGAGGGGGACACCGTGGAGCGCAGGACGATCAAGATCGCCATGAACGGCGTGACGGGGCGCATGGGGTACCGCCAGCATCTGGTCCGGTCCGTGCTCGCGCTGCGCGAGCAGGGCGGGCTGGACCTGGGCGACGGCACGGTGCTGTGGCCGGAGCCGGTGCTCGTGGGGCGTCGGGAGCCGGCCCTGCGGGCCATCGCGGAGCGGCACGGGCTGGAGCACATGAGCACCGACCTGGAGGCGGTTCTGGCCGATCCCGAGGTCGAGGTGTACTTCGACGCCCAGGTCACCAGCGCCCGCGGGGCAGCGGTCCGGCGGGCCATAGCGGCGGGCAAGCACGTCTACTGCGAGAAACCGACGGCGCTGACCTTCGAGTCCTCGCTGGAGCTGGCGCGGCTGGCCGCGGCGGCAGGGGTCAAGAACGGCGTGGTCCAGGACAAGCTGTTCCTGCCGGGGCTGATGAAGCTGAAGCGGCTGATCGACGGCGGCTTCTTCGGCGAGATCCTGTCCGTGCGCGGCGAGTTCGGGTACTGGGTCTTCGAGGGCGACTGGCAGCCCGCCCAGCGGCCCTCGTGGAACTACCGCGCGCAGGACGGCGGAGGCATCGTCGCCGACATGTTCCCGCACTGGGAGTACCTGCTCCACGAGCTGTTCGGCCGGGTCCGCACGGTGCAGGCCCTGACGCGCACACACATCGGCCGCCGGTGGGACGAGGCGGGCAAGCCGTACGAGGCGACGGCCGAAGACGCCGCGTACGGCATCTTCGAGCTGGAGGGCGGCGCGGTCGCGCAGATCAACTCCTCCTGGGCGGTGCGGGTCCATCGCGACGAGCTGGTGGAGTTCCAGGTGGACGGTACGCGCGGGTCGGCCGTCGCCGGACTGCGCGGCTGCCGCGTCCAGCACCGCGGGGCGACGCCGAAGCCGGTGTGGAATCCGGATCTGGCGCAGACCGAGGCCTTCCGCTCGCAGTGGCAGGAGGTGCCCGACAACGACCCTGCGGACAACGGCTTCAAGGCGCAGTGGGAGCTCTTCCTGCGGCATGTCGTGCTCGACGAGCCTTGGACGTGGGACCTGCTGGCCGGGGCGCGCGGGGTCCAGCTCGCCGATCTCGGGCTGCGCTCCTCGGCCGAGGGCCGACGGCTGCCGGTGCCGGAGGTGGTCCTGTGAGCATCCGGCTTCCCTCGGCGGACGGCGGATCCCGCCTGTACCGGCCGAACACCGCTCCGTTCCCGCCGCTCACCTGCGGCCCTGCCCGGAGCCGTACCTTCTACGCGGCGGCCCATGTGGTCGCCGGCCGGGCGGCCCCCTTGGCGGCGGGGCCCGCGGTCGACTGGGACGCGGCGCTGGCCTTCCGCCACCGGTTGTGGGCACAGGGCCTCGGGGTGGCCGAGGCCATGGACACCGCACAGCGCGGGATGGGCCTGGACTGGCCGACCGCGGCGGAGCTGATCCGGCGCTCGGCGGCCGAGGCCCGGGCGGTGGGCGGCCGGATCGTCTGCGGGGCGGGCACCGACCAGCTCTCCGCCCACGGGGCTCCGCACTCCCTTGCCGCGATCACCGCCGCCTATGAGGAACAGCTCGCGCACATCGAGGCCTGCGGGTCGGGGGCCGTCCTGATGGCCTCGCGGGCGCTGGCCGCCGTGGCCGACGGCCCCGAGGAGTACCTGGACGTGTACGGCGGACTGCTCCGGCAGAGCGCGCGGCCGGTCGTACTGCACTGGCTGGGGCCGATGTTCGACGCGGCGCTGGCCGGCTACTGGGGTCACCACGACCTGGACGAGGCCACGGACGTCTTCCTGAAGATCATCGCCGACTGCCCGGAGAAGGTGGACGGGATCAAGGTCTCGCTGCTGGACGCGGAGCGGGAGGCGGACATCCGCAGGCGGCTCCCGGCGGGCGTGCGCTGCTACACGGGCGACGACTACCACTACCCGGAGCTGATCGCCGGGGACGGGGACCGGGCCAGCGACGCGCTGCTCGGCATCTTCGACCCGATCGCCCCGATCGCGGCCCGGGCGGCGCTCGCCCTCGACCGGGGCGACCTCGCGGGCTTCCGCGAGCTGCTCGACCCGACGGTCCCCCTGGCGAGACACCTCTTCGCCCCTCCGACCCGCTTCTACAAGACCGGGGTGGTCCTGCTGGCCTGGCTGGCCGGGTATCAGGAGCGGTTCACGATGGTCGGCGGCCTGGAGTCGGCGCGGCCGCTGCCGCATCTGGCGACCGCGTACGAACTGGCCGACGGGCTGGGGCTGTTCCCTGATCCGGAGCGTGCCGAGGAGCGGATGCGCGGGCTGCTCGCTCTGCACGGGGTGGCGTCATGAGCCCGGCCCCGGCCCCGGTTGCGCCGCGGCTCAGCCTGAACCAGGAGACCATCCGCCAGTGGTCACTGCCCGAGTTGGTCGCCGGGTGTACGGCGGCGGGGGTCGGCGCCGTGGGGCTCTGGCGGGATCCGGTGCGCGCCTTCGGGGTGCGGGCGGCGGCGAAGCTCGTCGCCGGGGCGGGGCTGCGCGTCAGCTCGCTCTGCCGGGGCGGGTTCTTCACCGCCGCGGACCCGGTCGGCCGGGCGGCCGCGATGGACGACAACCGCCGGGCCGTGGAGGAGGCGGCCGAGCTGGGCGCCGACACGCTGGTGCTGGTCTCGGGCGGGCTGCCCGGGGGCGACCGGGACCTGGTGGGGGCCCGGTCGCGGATCGCCGGGATCCTGGGCGAGCTGGCTCCGTGGGCCGCCGCGCACGGGGTTCGGCTGGGCATCGAAGCGCTGCATCCGATGTACGCCTCGGACCGCTGTGTGGTGTCCACCCTCGGCCAGGCCCTGGACCTCGCCGAGCAGTTCCCGGCGGAGCAGGTGGGAGTGGTGGCCGACTCGTACCACCTGTGGTGGGACGAGCGGCTGCCCGCGGACCTGCGCCGCGCCGGCGAAGGCGGGCGCATCGTGTCCGTCCAGGTCGCCGACTGGGTGACTCCCCTCCCCGAAGGCGTACTGCTGGGGCGCGGGCAGCTGGGCGGCGGCTCCATAGACCTGCGGGGCTTCCGGCAGCTGGCCGACGCGGCCGGCTACCGGGGCCCGGTGGAGGTGGAGATCTTCCATCCCGGTCTGTGGGCCCGGGACGGCGCGGAGGTGCTGAGGGAGGTGATCGACCGGTACCGCGAGCACGTCGGGTGAGGACGCGCCGGCGGGTGGCGCCCCGAGGTCAGGCGTCGTAGTCGTACTTCATGCCGATGCCCAGGGTGCCCTGGGCCGGGAGGAGTCCGGCGCCGACGATGTCGAGGACCGGCGGGAGGAGGAGTTCGGCGAGCCGGGCCACCTCCTGCGCGGACAGCGCGGACCAGGGGGCGGCGGCGAGTTCGTCGGTGAGCCTCTCGACGGCGGTGCGCAGGGCCAGTCCTGCGGCGGTGGCCGTGCCGTCCTCGGCCAGCAGGCCCCGGGCGGCGAGCCGGTTGCGGGCGGCCGTCCACGCGTCCGCCGGCCACTGGCGGCTCTCGAACGCCTCGACCGGGGCCGCGCCGGTGCCGGCCTGCAGGACCAGGGACTCGACCGGGTCGAGGTGGTGGGCCTGGAGGGCGGCGATGTGGCCGTCGCCGCGGTGCTCGCGCAGGATCGTGGCGGCGTGCCAGAGCACGGCGTGCGGTGCCTCGGGCCAGGGCAGGGCCGCGTTGGCGGCGGCCAGCGGGCGCCCGGCGATGGCGGCGGCCTCGGCGGCGCGGCGGGCCAGCGCGGCCGCCTCGGCCAGGTCCGGGGAGTCCGTGCGGTCGCCGAGCAGGGTGCGCAGGGCGCGGTCGGCGCCGGCCGCACGGGCCGCGAGGACCCGGGCGGGCGGGGCGGTGTGCCAGGACCGGTCGACGTACCGCTGCACCATGCTCGGGCTGAAGCTGTAGAAGAGGGAGCTCACGAGCTCCGCTTCGGCGGGGCCGAGGGGAGCTGCCCGGTAGGCGAAGTAGAGGGGCCACCGCTCGTCGGTCGGGTAGCCGAGGGCCGCGGCCTCGTCGTAGGACTCGGGGGCGAAGTAGACGAGGGCGTGGACGGGTTCGAGCAGCTGCCACAGCTGCCGGACCGTACCCAGGCCGTGCACGGCGCTGTACGTCATATCGGTTTCCCCCAGGGTCGGTTGGTCTCCGGAGCGGCAGGGGTGAGCTTAGGTCAAGGAGTGTCGGACAGGTCGGTGGAAGTGGGGTTCGAACAGTGACATAACGTGCCCTGCATGGATCAGGAGCACATAGCCGGGGACGGCGAAGGCGCAGGCAGGCGGCGGTTCCTCGCGATCGCGACGGGTGCGGCCACGGCGGCCGGGCTCGGGACCGTGGCCGGCTGCGCGAACGGGGACGGCGGCGCCGACGGGCAGGGCGGGGAACGGGCCGGCGGCTCCCCGGCTCCGAGTGGGAAGCCGTCGGGCGCGGGGCCGGGCGGTTTCGACGTCAAGGCCGAGAACGCCCGGCAGGGGAACGCCGACTGGCCGGTGGTCAAGGCCGGGCCCGCCCGCGCGATCGAGGGCTTCGCGGACCGGGTCAGCGTCCTGCCCGGCGAGTCCTTCGGGCTGCACGTGTCCACCACGGCGCCCCGGTTCACCGTCTCCGCCTACCGGATGGGCTGGTACGGCGGAGCCCGGGCCCGCCTGGTGTGGCGTTCCGAGGCCCTGCCCGGGGCGCGGCAGCCCGAGCACACGGTGGACCCCGGTACCCGTATGGTCCGCACGCGGTGGTCCCGTACGACCACGGTCGAGACCAAGGACTGGCCCGAGGGCTGCTACCTGCTGCGGCTGGACGCACAGGGCGGCGAGGGCCAGCGGTTCGTACCGGTCACCGTGCGGTCGGCGTCGACGGCCGGACGTACGGTCGTGGTCAACGCGGTGGCGACCTGGCAGGCCTACAACCGGTGGGGCGGCTACGGAAGTTACGACGGCCCGAACGGCGGCTACGCCTCGCGCTCGCTCGCGGTGACCTTCGACCGGCCGTACGAGTACGACGACGGCGCCGGGCTGTTCCTCGTGTACGAGGCTCCGCTGATCGCGCTCGCCGAGCGGCTCGGCATACCCCTGGCGTACGCGACGACCACCGACGTGGCGCGCGAGAAGCGGCTCCTGGAGGGGGCCGCGGCGGTGCTCTCGCTCGGACACGACGAGTACTGGTCGCCGGAACAGCGGGCGCACTTCACGGCCGCACGCGACGCGGGCACCAACATCGCGATACTCGGCGCGAACTGCTGCTTCCGCCGGATCCGGCTGGAGGCCTCCGACCTGGGACCGGACCGTACGGTGGTCTGCTACAAGTCCTCCTACGACCAGGATCCGGGCTTCAAGCGGGGCCATCCGGCGACCGTGGACTTCCGCTCGGCGCCCGGCGCGGACCCGGAGAGCTCACTGCTCGGCGTGATCTACGACGGCTATCCGGTGGACGCCCCGTACGTGGTGACCCACCCCGGCCACTGGCTGTTCGAGGGCACCGGCGCGAAGGCGGGCGACCGCTTCGAGCACCTGGTGGGCGTGGAGTACGACAAGGTCGACACGGGATTCGCGACGCCCCGGCCGATCGAGATACTGGCCCACTCCCCCGTGGTGTGCGAGGGCCGCCCCAGCCACCAGGACACGGCGTACTACACGGTGCCGAGCGGGGCGGGGGTCTTCGCGACCGGCACGATGCGGTGGGTGGAGGCCCTGGACGCGACGGGCGACGGCCGCAGCGGCAGGAACCACGGCCTGGACGCGCGGTCCGGGGCGCTGACCACCCGTGTGACGGAGAACCTGCTGCGGGTGTTCGCGGCGGGCCCGGCCGGGCGCACCCACCCGGCACAGGACAACGTCAAGGCGATGTACGGGGGGTCGTGAGGCGCGGGTCGCGGTCGGCCGGAAAACGGTGGACTTCACCCGGAAGGCGTGTTTAGGATCGTGATCACGGCATCGCGTGTCGGTCACCGGCTGGGTGAGGCATGGAGGTGTCCGTGACATGCCTTTCGGAGGCATTCGCTCATGTCAGTCGAACTGAACCACACGATCGTCCTCTCCCGTGACAACCGGGAGTCCGCCGCATTCCTGGCACACATCCTCGACCTCGAGGTCGGGGCCGAATGGGGCCCGTTCATTCCCGTGGAACTGAGCAACGGGGTCACCCTGGACTTCGCGACCGCCCCGGCCGGGTCCATCACCGTGCAGCACTACGCCTTCCTCATCTCCGAGGCGGAGTTCGACGCGGCGTTCGAGAAGATCCGGGCGGCGGGGATCACGTACTGGGCCGATCCGCACCAGCGGCACCCCGGCGAGATCAACCACAACGACGGCGGCCGCGGGGTCTACTTCCCCGACCCGTCCGGGCACGGGATGGAGATCATCACCCGCCCGTACGGGTACCAGGAGGACGGCGCCGCCTGAGCCTCCCGCTCGGGCCGGCCTGGGCCGGCCCGAGCGGGGTGTCGCGTGTCGCTCAGGGCCGTGCGGTCTTGTCCGATACCGCGGGCGCGTACTCGTCGAGGGGATCGGGCAGCGGCTCGAGCGCGGGCTCCTCCACGTGATCGGCCGAAGGAGTGGGCCGGGGCGCGGGCTCCGGCTTCGGCTTCGGCTCTGGTTTCGGCTTCGGCTCCGGTTTGTGCTTGGACTGGGCGTGTTCGACCGCGAAGGCCTGGGCCGCCCCGTCGAAGCCCCCGCCGTTCTGGAAGAACCCGCTCACCGCGTACACGCAGTCGCGCTTCGCGCTCTTGGGGCACGGCGCGTGGGCCGCCGCGAGCTCCCGGTGGGGCGTCGGCATGGAGGGCATCCTGATCCAGGCGTTGGCGACCGGGCTGTAGGCCTCGACGGTGGACAGGGTCCCGCCGCCGATACCGCCCAGGACGTACACGCAGCCGTCGCTCAGGCCATCGGGGCAGGGCGCCGTCACCGCCCCGGGCGAGTCGATGCGGCCGGTCGGGATGTCGGGCAGGCGCGTCCATCCGTTGAGGACTGGGCTGTACACCTCCGCCCTGGCGATGTGGGCGTTGCCGTCGGGGTTGAGGGTGCCATCGTTGCCGGCGATGGCGTACACGCACGTACCCTTCAGCCCCAAGTGCCCCGGGCAGGGCGCGGCCGCGCCGCCGTGACCGCCACGGGGAGCCGGGAGAGGGGCCACTGTGGCCCAGGTGTTGGTGGCCGGGCTGTAGGCCTCCACCGTGTTGACGGGCCCTCCCGCCCCACCACCGAAGACGTACACGCACGCCCCCCGCAGTCCCAGCCCCTCGGCGCACGGCGCTGTCGCCGCCTTCGCGCCCAAGCGGGCGGTCGGCATCGACGGCAGGGCCAGCCAGGTGCCGATCTCCGTGCTGAACGCCTCGTTGACGGCAACGCCCGCGGCGTCGACCTCGCCTCCGATGGCGTACACGCAGTCGCCCTTCACCCCGCCGGGGCAAGGGGCCGTCGCCGAAGCGACCGACGAGCGGGGAGTCTGCAGCGGCGGCAGCACGGACCATGTGTTCGTGTGCGGGCTGTACGCCTCGAACCGCTCGGGGCTGGGGAAGCCCCCGATGACGTACACGCAGGTGCCGTGCAGGCCGTCCGGACAGTGCGCGGCCGTGCCCGCGAGGGCGATGCGGGGTGTCGGCAGGGGCGGGAGGATCGCCCACACGCCCTGTGCGGTCGCGGACGTGGCCGCCAGGGCCAGCAGCGGGGCGAGGGCCGCGACGGCCAGGCGGCGCCGGCCCCCGCGCCACCGGGACCGGCCGGGCGGTGGCTTCTCGTGGTCGGTTCGCGGCGTGCGCCTCATGGGGGATCTCTCTCCTGGCATGGCTCGGCTACGCGAGGTGCCGAGGCGGAACATGAGCATCGTGACGTTATGTATGACTATGTGACGATTACTCACGTGTCGTACTCACACCGCTGACGCGCCGCGCCAGGTCACCCGTGTAGGGGAGGCGACTGCGCCGGCGAGGCTACGGCTCCCCCGCGCCCGGCCACCACCGGCAGGTAGACGATGTTCGGTGTACCCGTGTCCGGGTGGATCCCGATGCGGGTACGCACGCCGTACACCTCGGCCAGCAGCTCCTCCGTGAGGACCTCCTCCGGTGTACCGGTGGCGGCCACGCGGCCGCCGGACATCACGTACAGCCGGTCGCAGAAGGCGGCGGCCAGGTTGAGGTCGTGCAGGACGAGCAGGCCGGTCGCGGGCAGGGCGCGGACCAGGGCCAGGACCTCCAGCTGGTAGCGGATGTCCAGGTGGTTGGTCGGTTCGTCGAGGGCCAGCAGGCCGGGGTCCTGGACGAGGGCGCGGGCGACCAGGGCGCGTTGGCGTTCGCCGCCCGACAGGTCGTCGAAGCGGCGCGTGGCGAAGGCGGCCGCGCCGACGGTCTCCAGGGCCTCGGCCACGCGCCGTACATCGTCCGGGCCGTCCTGCTCCCAGAATCGCTTGTGCGGGCTGCGCCCCATGGCGACGACCTCGCGCACCGTCAGCCCGAAGGCGCCGCTCGCGTCCTGCGGGACCACCGCCACCCGGCGGGCCCTGTCCTTGACGCCGAGCGCGGCCGCGTCGGCGCCGTCGAGCAGCACCCGGCCGCCGGTCGGCAGCAGGGTGCCGTAGACGCAGCGCAACAGGGTGGTCTTGCCGCTGCCGTTGGGGCCGACCACGCCGACGCTCTCACCGGGGCGGGCGGTGAGGTCGACGCCGTGGAGCAGGGTGTGCCCGTCGACCTCATAACGCACGCTCTCGACCGCGAGTTCCACCGGACGCGCCGTCATCCCGCCACCCCCTCGGCGCGCCCGGAGCGGCGCAGCATCCACAGGAAGAACGGCCCGCCGATCAGCGCGGTGACCACGCCGACGGGGATCTCCTCGGGCGCGGCGGCCGTACGGGCGACCAGGTCGGCCAGGACCAGGAACACCGCCCCGCCCAGCGCGGCCACGGGCAGCAGTGCCCGGTGGCCGGCGCCGACGAACATCCGGGCGGCGTGCGGAACCATCAGGCCGACGAAGCCGATCGCCCCGCTGTAGGCGACGAGCACGCCGATGACCAGGGAGGTGAGGACGAAGACGGCGGCGCGGAACCGCCCGGTGTCCAGGCCCAGGGTGTGGGCGCCCTCCTCACCGGCGAGGAGCAGGTCGAGCGGCCGGGCGAGGGCGATGAGCAGCGCGGTCCCGACGAGCAGCGCGACGGCGGGCAGGGCCAGTTCGTCCCAGCGGGCACCGCCGAGCCCGCCCAGGGTCCAGAACAGCACGGTGCGGATCTGGGTCGGGGCGCGCGGCGAGCACGAGCACCAGGCTGGTGAAGGCGGACAGGATGTACTGGACGGCGACCCCGGCGAGGATCAGCCGGCCGGTGGTCATGGTCCCGCCGCGCCGGGCCATGGCGTAGACGGCGACGAGTGCGCCCATCGACCCGGCGAACGCGGCGAGCGGCACGGTGACCGCGGCCAGGCCCGCTCCCGTGCCCATGACGATCACGAGGACGGCTCCCGCCGAGGCCCCCGAGGAGGCCCCGAGCAGAAAGGGATCCGCGAGCTGGTTGCGCACGAGGGCCTGGAGCACGGTGCCCGAGACGGCGAGTCCGGCGCCGACGACGGCTCCGAGGAGGACGCGCGGCATCCGCACGTCCCACACGATGGAGGCGAAGGCTCCGGTCGGCCGGTCCCCCGCCAGGGCGCCGAGCACGATGTCGAGCACCTGGCCGGGAGCGATCCGTACGGGCCCCAGGGCCAGGCCGGCGACGGCGGAGGCGAAGAGCGCGGCGGCGAGCAGGACGAGGACGGCGGGGGTGCGGAGCCTCACGCGGCGTCGGGGTGGAGCTGACGGCCGAGGGATTCGACGGCGTCGGCGACGCGTACGCCGAGCACGGCCGAGGAGAGCGGCAGCACGACGAAGCGCCGGTTCTTGACGGCGGGAACCTCGGCGAGGGCCGGGTCGTTCAACAGGCGCTGCTTCTTGGCTTCGACGGTGGTGCCGCCGTAGTCGTAGATGAGGACGACCTCGGGCTTGCGCTCGATGACCTTCTCCCACGACACGTCGCCGAAGGTGTCCCTGAGGTCGGCGAAGGCGTTCGTCCCGCCGGCCAGGGAGACGATCTCGTTGCCGATGCCGTCGCCTCCGGAGGTGAAGGCGGAGGTCTCGCCGGAGTCGTAGACGAAGACGGACGGCCGGGCCTTGTCCTGGACCCGGGCGGTGACGGCGTCGATGCGGCGCTGCTCGTCCTCGATGAGCCTCGCACCGCGCTCGGGAACGCCGAAGGTCCGCGCGACCTCGGTGATCTCGGTCTTGAGCTGGTCGAGGCCGACCCGGCCCTCGGTGCAGTACTCCACGCTGAGCCGGGAGTTGATGCCGGTCTTGGCGAGCCCCTCGCGGTCGCGGCCCTGGGCCTTGTCGAAGGCGCTGGCGTAGCCGCCGTACACGAAGTCCGGGTCGGCGCCGAGGAGGATCTCCTTGGAGGGGTACTCCTTGGCCAGCACCTTGATCCCGTCGTAGGCCGGCCGGTAGGCGGGCAGCACGGCGTCGTCGAGGTAGGCGGTGCCGACCATCCTGTCCTGCAGCCCGAGGGCCAGCAGGAGCTCGGTGGCGTGCTGGTTCATGGTGACGGCGCGCCGCGGCGGGGCCTGGTAGGTACTGCTCACGCCGCAGTTGGTGACCGTGTACGGGAACCCCGGCCCGGCGGACGCCTCCGCATCCGCCCGGTCCCCCGTCCCCGGCGAACCGCCGCACGCGGCCAGGGGTATCAGGAGTGCGACGGGCACGAGGGCGCGCAGAAGGGCGCGGGAACGCGACATGGTGGAGCCTCTCCGGGGGATCCGCGTCCCCTGGTCGACGTGAAGAGGCGGTGCGTCAGTGTCTGACTCCCGGCCTCCCACGCGGAGACGGCCGATCACAGTGGCGGGACCGCACCGGAATCGCACCGGTTTCCTGTCCTGCACCGCCTGGGCTGGCCCGGTCCAGTCTGCCAGACGACCGCGGGAACGACGCCGGGCCCGTCCCCCTGTGCGGGGGACGGGCCCGGAGCGCCGTGAACTGCTTGCAGGGGTGGCAGGATTCGAACCTACGACATCTGGTTTTGGAGACCAGCGCTCTGACCAGCTGAGCTACACCCCTTCGGTGGGACCAACCATGGCATGGCGCGGCCTGAAGATCCACCGATTTCGTGGTTCAAGTGGGTGGAAATTCTGAGCGGGTGTGAGCGGCGCGAGCCCGAAGCCCGTCGTTGAGCGCGCTGTTGCCGCTGGTCAGCGCCGTGTCCAGCGGGGTGTGGCCGCCCTGGCCGATCCGGGCGGTGTCCGCTGCGTGAGACAGCAGCGGCCGTGTGGTGGATGGCGCCCGGGACAGTCGGTGCCGCCCCCGCCTGCGAGGCCGTGGCGGGCCGGGCCGCCGCGGGTGGCGGGAGTCGGGGGCGCGGAGGATCGTGGGCAGGGTGATCCGCGGATCAGGAGGTCCCGGCGTGCGCTGTCGGCCCTGCCGGGTGCACACGGCGGTGGAGGGGGCCGAGGGGTGCGACCCGTGGCTCCCCCGGGCAGTCCTGGGGCGGGAGCCGCGTCGGTACCGTGTGCGCCGGACATGCCTTGCGGCGGTCGCAGCGCTGCTCGTTCCCGCGCTGCTGGGCGCGGCCCCCGGCGGGTCCGGGGAGACCGTATCCCTCTCCGGTACCGAGCCCGGCCAGCGGCTCGACGTGACCCTGGTGCGCGTGGTCGACCCGGCCGATCCGGCCGGCCCCGAGGGCCCGGCGCCCGACGCCTCGACCCGGCTGGTCGCCGTGCAGTTGCGCCTGGAGAACACCGGCACCGCCGTGTACAAGGACTCCCCCGCCCCTGCCGCGCACCTGTTGGACACCTCCGGGCAGCGGTTCACCGGCCTCAACACCGCCACCACGGCCGGGGACTCCTTCCCCGACACCGTCACGCTCAGCCCCGGCGGCGCCGCCGACGGCCACGTCACCTTCCGGCTCCCCGAGGACTCCGTACCGGCAGCGGTCCAGTTCGCCCTGAACGGCGGACTCGCCGACGACGTCGGCCAGTGGAGTCTCCCCTGAGGGCGGCAGCGTCGGCCTAGGGCCGGGCGGCGCTCCGCTCCGCGGCCGCGGCGTCGGCCGTCTCCGCGCGGCCCACGGCCAGCCGCAGCGTGGCGGCGGCCGCGACCCCCGCCACCAGCCCGAAGGTCAGGGCGGCCGGGACTCCGCCACCGATACCGGCGAACGGCTGCAGCGGCCCGTAGAGCGAGCCCGTCCCGTCCGTCGCCACCCGGAGCAGCTGGCTCGCGAGCAGCCCGAGGACGGTCGCGCAGACCGCGCCCGCCGCCATCGCCGGGACGGTCGTGCGGGTGAGGAGCGCGGGCAGCCGTCGCAGCGCCCACCACACCACGACGAGCAGCAGCACGTCGGCGGCCTGGTGCAGGAGCCAGTCCCCGAGCGGCAGGCCCGCCGGGCTGACCCAGACGCCGAGCAGCAGCCACTGGCGCAGGAGATCGCCCGGTTCGGCGAACAGCCCGCCGTCCGGGGAGACCGTCTGGAGCGCGGCGGCGACCGGCTGGTACGAGAGGACCACCAGGGACAGGGCGACCGCCGCGGTCCCCACCGTGGCGGCCAGTCGGGCGGCACGCGCGGGGACGATGTTCTGCGGGATCCGGCCGGCGCCCTTGGCCGTGATGCGCGCCACGCCCACGGTCACCGCCGCCGAGACCAGCGCGGTGACCACCAGGACTTGCCGCCCGGAGGAGATCACGCTCGCCAGCTGGGGCAGGAAGCGGTAGCTGCCGTGCCCGTCCGCGGCGATCAGCCACGGCGCGGAGACGGTCACGGCCAGGGTTCCGGCCACCAGGCCCCAGGCCCACACCACGAGCAGCGTGGCCGGCATCCGGCCGTGCACCGGCGGCAGCCTGCGGATCAGGAGCAGCGCCACGGGCACGAAGAAGGCGAAGACGGCGGCGAACCGGATCTGCATGCCGGTCGCGTACAGCGCGAGGTAGCGGGCGCCGCCGGTCCCGGCCGTGTCCCCGGTCCCGCCGGACACCTCGGCGCCGAGCGGGAGCGCGGCCGGAGGGTCGTACGACCAGGGAATCAGCCAGTGTTCGAGCTCGGCGGCGGCCCGGCCGCCGATCACGCCGGTGCTGCCCGGCAATTGCAGTGCCTGCGCACTCGCCCCTGCCCACCACAGGAGCGCTGTGAGCAGCAGTCCTCCGGCCAGTGCCGGTATCGCTGCCCGCCGGTATGTCATGTGCTGTCCCCCGCTGTGACGGATCATCCGGTGAATCCCGTGGTCATGGCGACCACGGGCTGATGATCACATGCCGGTCTCGGCCGCCCCTCCGGTGACCCGGTCGGTCCACTTTCGGCCGCCCCCTTGACCGCTCTGGTCCAGACCAATAGTTTCCGGCATGCACCGCGCACGCGCTCACGCCCCGCTCCCGCATCCGCAAAGGAAGCCCATGCGCCGCAGCATGCTCGGCCGGCTGGCCGTCGCCGCCTGTTCCCTCTCCCTGCTGACCGCCTTCGCGCCCGCCGCCGGCGCGCACGGCGACGCGGCGGGCGGCCACGACCGCTCGTACAAGAAGGTCGGCTACTTCACCCAATGGGGCGTCTACGGACGGGACTTTCAGGTCCAGGACCTGGAGGCGAACGGCTCCGCCGGCAAGCTCACCCACATCAACTACGCCTTCGGCAACATCAGCCCGGAAGGCAGGTGCTTCACCGGCAACGTGCCGGGCGAGGCCGACGCCTGGGCCGACTACGTCCGGCCGCTGGACGCCGAGAACTCCGTCGACGGGGTCGCCGACACCTGGGAGCAGCCGCTCGCCGGCAACTTCAACCAGCTGCGCGAGCTCAAGGCCAAGCACCCCGGCCTCAAGGTGCTGATCTCGCTGGGCGGTTGGAGCTGGTCCACGCACTTCTCGGACGCGGCCCTCACCCCCGCCTCCCGCAAGGCCCTCGTCGAGTCCTGCATCGACCTCTACATCAAGGGCAATCTGCCGCAGGACGGCACCCGCGGCGGCGCGGGCGCGGCCGCGGGCCTGTTCGACGGGATCGACCTCGACTGGGAGTGGCCCGGTTCGGCCGGTGACGCCGACACGAAGTTCCGGCCGGAGGACAAGCGCAACTTCGCCGAGCTCGTCAAGGAGTTCCGCACCCAGCTCGACGCGTACGCGCGCACCCAGAAGCGGAAGGCTGACTACGAGCTGACGGCCTTCGTCCCGACCGCCCCCGCCAAGATCGACGCGGGCTTCGACGTCCGCCGGATCATGCGCGACCTCGACTTCGTGACGCTCCAGGGCTACGACTTCCACGTGTCGGGCGAGGCCGGCACCGCCCAGCAGTCGGCGCTCTACGCCCGGGGCGACTTCAGCGTGGACGGCACGGTGGACGCCTGGAAGCGGCGCGGCGCGCCCGCGCACAAACTGGTGATGGGCATGCCGTTCTACGGGCAGGGCTGGACGGGCGTCAGCGGCGGCGGGGACGGCATGGGGCAGCCCGCCACGGGCCCGGCGCCCGCGACCTGGTCCGCCGGGTACGAGGACTACAAGGCGCTGAAGAAGCTGGCCGACTCCGGGACCTACCGGATCCACCGCGACCGCCGGGGCGGGCACGCCTGGCTGTTCGACGGCACCACCCTGTGGACGTACGACGACCCGCAGGTGCTGCGCGCCAAGACCGGCTACATCCGCGACCACGGGCTGGGCGGCGCGATGTTCTGGTCGCTGGACGCGGACACCGCCGACGGCGAGCTGATGACGGCCGTCGACCGGGGCCTGCGCGGACGCTGACCGGCCGCCCCGGGCGGGCCCTGACAGCCCTCGGGCCCGCCCCTCCGACCGGCGCCGCCGGGCCGCGGAAAACCATCCGGCCCGGCGGCGTCCCACCACATAGTCTCCCGCGCATGAGGAACTCGACGGTACGGGCGGTCAACCGGCTCACGAAGCGCTGGGCCGCCGCGCAGCCCCCGGCCGGGGACACGGGCACGGTGTTCACCGCGGCCGGGATCTGGCCGCTGCTCGCCCTGCTCGCGGACGGCTCGGGCGGCCCGGCCCGCGCCGAACTGGCGGAGGCGCTGGGCATACCCGTCGGGGCCGCGGCCGGAGCCGGACGGGAGCTGCTGGCCGCGGCGGCCGGCGTACGAGGTCTTCAGGCGGCGACCGGGCTCTGGGCCAAGGGCGACCTCCCGCTGGAGGAGGCCTGGTCGGCGAAGCTCCCGGCGGGCACCCGGGGGGCGCTGACGGGCGACCAGGAGACCGCAAGGCCCTGGACGCGTGGGCGTCGGACCGGACGGGCGGCCTGATCGAAAGCATGCCGATTGTCCTCGATGACGACACCCGAACGTACTGGGCGAAGCCGACGCGCCCGCCGGTGAGGTGATCGCCACCGGAATCGACGCGGTCACCCGGGCCCTCCCGGCCACCGGTGCGAGCCTGCTGCCCGAGGGGAACCCCGGACCGGGGCTGTTCGTCGATACGGTGACGTCCTTGTCTCCGGAGCCTCGGCTGGACATCGAAACGGTCTCCTTCGAGGTGCGCGCACAGCACGAGCTCCTCGACCACGCCTCGCTGTTCGGGCTCGAAACCGCCTCGGACACGGACTACGGGCACTTCCCCGGGATCAGTTCCGAGCCGCTGGCCATCGGTTCGGCCGGCCAGTCGGCGGTCGCCCGCTTCCACGCCGAGGGCTTCGAAGCCGCGGCCGTCACCGACTTCGCGGTGGCGGCGGCCGGGTGCGCACCGGCGAGGCCGAGGTACCGGACCCGGCAGGCCGCGGTGTACTTCCACCGCCCCTTCGGCTTCCTGGCCGTCCACCGCACCTCCCGGCTGGTCCTCGCCGCGGGCTGGGTCACCGAGCCCGGTACGGTCCGGGAATGACCTCAGACACGATCACCACCACCGCGGCCGCGGCCGGCACCTGGGAACTCGGCGACCTCACCGTCAACCGGATGGGTTTCGGCGCGATGCGCCTGCCGCAGAGCAGCGGGGCGGCGTTCGCCGCCGACGCCGCCGCGAGCGATCGCGGCCGGGCGATCGGCGTGCTGCGCCGGGCCGTCGAGCTCGGTGTGAACCACATCGACACCGCCTCCTTCTACTTCTCCCCGCTGCGCTCCGCCAACGAGCTGATCAACAGCGCGCTCGGCCCGTACGCCGACGACCTCGTGATCACCACCAAGGTGGGGCCGGGCCGCGATGCGTCCGGTGCCTTCTACTGGGCCGAGCCCGGGCAGTTGCGCGGGCAGGTCGAGGAGAATCTGCGCCAGCTGGGCCGCGACCACCTGGACGTCGTCAACTTGCGCCTCCCCTCCTCGGCGGCCGACACCTCGCTCGCCGAGCACTTCGGGGCGCTCGCCGAGCTCCGCACGGCCGGGCTCATCCGGCACCTCGGCATCTCCAACGTCGGCGCCCGGCAGCTCGCCGAGGCGCAGGCCATCGCGCCGGTGGTGTGCGTGCAGAACCCGTACGGGATCGGCTCGCCGGCCGAGGAGCACGCCTTCGTGGACGCGTGCCGGGAGCAGGGCGTCGCCTTCGTCCCCTTCTTCGCCATCGCCGGCGCGGGCAAGGAGTCGGGGGCGGCCGGAGACGACGGCGAGCGCGTGAACGCCCTCGCCCGGGCCCACGGGGTGTCCGTGGCCCAGCTGCGCCTCGCGTGGACGCTGAACCGCGGTCCGCACGTCCTGGCGATCCCCGGTACGGGGAACCCGGACCACCTCGTCGAGAACATCGCCGCGGGGGCCCTGCGCCTGACCGCCGAGGAGATCGCGCTGCTCAACTCCCTGTAGCCCGGCGGTGCGCGGCGGCCAGGGCCGCCGTCTCCGCGAAGGAGGGGACGCGGCCGGTGCCGCCGCGGCCGGAGACCGAGAGGGAGGCGGCCGCCGTCCCGTAGGCCACGGCGTCCGCCAGGCTGTCGCCCAGGGCGAGCCGGGCGGTGGCCGTTCCGGTGAAGCAGTCGCCCGCCCCGGTCGCGTCGACGGGGGCGGGGTTGGCGGGCACGGGGTGGTACGCCGCCCGCGTCCCGTCGTCGAGCAGCAGCCGGCCGGCGCCGGCGGTGACCGCGACCGTACGGGCGCCGAGCGCGCGGCAGCGGGCGGCGGCGGTGGTCGGGTCGTCGGTGTCCACCAGGGCCAGGGCGTCGGCGGGGCAGGAGGTCTTGAGCAGCCCGGTCAGGGGTGCGAGCTCGGCCAGCAGTTCCCTGGCCTCGGCGCGGCCGGTCAGTCCGGGGCGGAAGTTGGGGTCGTACGAGAGGTGCCCGCCGGCCCCGTGGGCGAGCCGGGCTGCGGCCGCCACGGCCTCGCGGCTGCTCGGCGACAGGGCGCCGGTGATACCGCTGGTGATGAGCGCGGCGGAGCCGGCCAGCAGCTCGCGCCAGGACTCGACGTGCCGGGGCGAGAGGGTGGAGCCGGCGCTGCGGGTGCGCCAGTAGACGAACTCCCGGTCTCCGTCGGCGTCGGCGGAGAGCAGGTAGGCGCCGTTGGGGCGCGGGGCGCGGCGTACGTGGGAGACGTCGACACCCAGTTCGGCGGCGCGCCGCAGGAGCGGGACGCTGAGGTCGTCGTCACCGACGACGGCGAGCAGGGCGGTCCGGGCTCCGGCGGCCGCGGCGGCCGCCGCCGCGTTCAGGGCGTCCCCGGAGTAGGAGATGCGGGCCGGTGTGCCGTCGGCCGCTTCGCGCAGGGCGGCGCCGGCGTGGATCTCGACGAGCACCTCGCCGAGGACGAGGACGTCGTACCCTCCGCTCACCGCGGGTCCCGCCCGGTGGAACCGGTGCACCGGGCGCAGCACGGCAGGGCCAGCTCGGCGAATACGGCGGCCAGTTCGGCGGGGTCGGCCGGCAGCCCGCTGCCGATGCCGACGGCGGCCGCCCCGGCGGCGAGCCAGTCGGGGACCTCGCCGGGCCGGATGCCGCCGGTCGGGATGATGAGGGCCTCGGGCAGGACGGCCTTGAGCGAGCGGATGAACCCGGGGCCGGCGACGTGGGCGGGAAACACCTTGGCGGACCCCGCCGAGCGGACCGCGGCCGCGATCTCGCCGGGGGTGAACCCGCCCTCGATGAAGACGGCTCCACGGCGCTCGGCGACTTCGCGGACCTCCGGGGCCGGGTACGGGGAGATCAGGAAGCCGGCGCCCGCGTCCAGGGCCGTCTCGGCCTGGGCGGTGGTGGTCACCGTGCCGACGCCGATGAGGGCGGGGCGGCCGTGCGGGTCGGTGAGCGGGACGGTACGGGCGAGGGCGTCCGCCCAGCCCGGAGTGGAGGTGGTCAGCTCGACCGCGCGGCAGCCGGCGGCGAGCAGGGCGGTGGTCCGGCGGACGGCCCGGTCGGCGTCGGCTTCGCGCAGCACCGGCAGCAGGCGCTGGGCGGCTATCACCGCGTACGGGTGGCAGGGCAAGGGGACCTCCCGTTTGTTCCACGTAGTGGAACGCAGTAGCGTGTAGTGGAACCAGTTGGTCTAGACCCTACACAGGCCGGGGGCTCTCGTGTCAACGGACGGAACGGGCGGGGGAATGGGCGAGGGAACGGACGCGGGGACGGGCGGCGCGGCGCGTGGCGGACGGACCTCCGCCGCCGGATCCGCGCTGGAGAAGTCCCTGCGCATCCTGGAGGCGGTGGCCGCGCCGGGCGGGCCGCACCGGCTCGCCGATGTGACGGCGGCGGCCGCCGTGCCCAAGTCCAGCACCTTCCGGATCCTCGCCTCGCTGGTCGAGCAGGGCTTCGTACGCCAGGAGGGCGAGAGCCGGTACGGGGTGGGACCGCGGCTGCGCGGGCTGTCGGCCCTGGTCAGCGGCGGGGAGCCGGCGAGCGTCGAGCGCGTGCTCGGGGAGCTGCGGGAGTCGACGGGGCAGACGGTCCATCTCGCCCTGCGCAGCGGGGAGACCATCACCTACATCCGGAAGCTGGAGAGCGAGCAGCCCTTCCGGACGGCGTCCCGGGTCGGCATGCGGATGCCGTTGCACTCGACGGCGATCGGCAAGAGCATCCTGGCGCGGCTGCCGGACGAGGAGGTGCGGGAGCTGATCGCCGCCGCCGGGCTGCCGCCGCGGACGGCGCGGACGCTGACGACCGCGGCGGCGCTGCGCGCTCAGCTGGTGGAGATCCGCGGGCGGGGCTTCGCCCTGGACGACGAGGAGAACGAGCCGACGATCCGCTGCATCGGTGCCGCGATCGTCGGCGCGGACGGGCGCCCGATCGGCGGGGTCAGCGTCACCACCGTCACCTTCCTGGTGTCCCGGGAGGAGATCGAGTCGTACGCGCCGGCCCTGCGGGTGGCTGCGGAGGCCCTTGCCGCGCTGCTGTGAGCGGAGCCCTGGGGCGGGCCGGCGCAGGGCCAAGCGGCCTGCCGGCCGCCGCGGGGGGGCGGCCCCCCCCCCCCCCCCCCAAAAACCGCGCGGCCGGGGGTGGGGGCGG
>NZ_JBHWUO010000041.1:0-66474 GCF_042736975.1 Streptomyces sp. NPDC059989 | reverse complement strand
GCTATGGATAGCCCCGCCGGCGTTTGAGGCGCGGGGTGCGGGGCAGCGCCCCGGAACCGGCGGTCAGCCGAACAGCCGCTCCAGGACCACCGCGATGCCGTCGTCCTCGTTGGACAGGGTGATCTCATCGGCGACAGCCACCAGCTCCCGATGGGCGTTGGCCATGGCCACCCCGTAGCCCGCCCACGCGAACATCGGCACATCGTTGGGCATGTCGCCGAAGGCGATCGTCTCCGACGCCGCCACCCCCAGGGCGGACGCGGCCCGCGCGAGCCCACTCGCCTTGTCGATGCCCGGCGGCTGGAGTTCCACCGTGTGCTCCCCCGCCATCGTCACGTTCACCAGGTCCCCGACCACCCCCCGCGCCACCCGCGTCAGCTCGTCGTCGTCCAGCCGCGGGTGTTGCAGCAGCACCTTGTTGATCGGCGAAGCCCACAGGTCCGAGCGCCGGCCCACCCGCACCGTCGGCAGGTGCGGGTGCCACATCCGGTAGCCCGGACCCATCAGCATCTCCGCGTCGATCCCCTCCTGGTTGACCGCCGCGTAGACCTCGCCGATCTCCGCCTCGATCTTGCCGAGGGCCACCTCGGCCAGCCCCCGGTCCATGGACACGGAGTGCAGCAGGTGCCCGCGCGCCGCGTCGTACACCTGCGCGCCCTGCCCGCACACCGCGAGCCCCGTATAGCCGAGGTCGTCCAGGACGTGCCGGACCTGCGGAACGGGGCGGCCGGTGACGATGATGTGCTGGGCGCCGGCCGCGCGGGCCGTGGCGAGCGCCGCGTACGAGCGGGCGGAGACGGTGTCCCCGGCACACAGCAGAGTCCCGTCCAGGTCAGTGGCGATCAAGGCGTAGGGGAGGGCCGGAGGCGGGGCGGAAGTCACGGCGCCAAGGATACGGACCCCTTTGGACAAGTCCTACAAATAGGGCCCGAATCCGGCCTCCCGCAGGCCCCACCAGCCACGTAACGTGTCAACCAGCCCCCGGGACACCCCCGGACCGCGTCGAAAGCGAGGCAGCACCCCATGCCCCAGCAGAGCCCCCTCGATGTTCCCGAGGGCGACCCGTTCGGGCCGCACAACCTCCCGTACGGCGTCTTCTCGACCGCGCAGGACGGCCGTCGCCGGATCGGTGTGCGGATCGGCGGACACGTGCTCGACGCGGGGGCCGTTGCCGTCGCGCTCGGGTCCCCGTACGCGGGGCTGCTCGGGCAGTCCTCGCTCAACCCGCTGCTCGCCGCCGGGCGCACCGCCTGGCGCGACGTGCGCCGCGCGCTGACCGCCTGGGTCACCGACCCCGGCCACCGGCCCACCGTGGAGCCGCACCTCGTGCCGCTCGACGCCGTCACCCTGCACCTGCCGTACGAGGTCGCCGACTACGTCGACTTCTACGCGAGCGAGCACCACGCCACCAACGTCGGGCGGATCTTCCGGCCGGACGGGGACGCGCTCACCCCCAACTGGAAGCACCTGCCCATCGGTTACCACGGCCGGTCCGGCACGATCGTGGTCTCCGGGACCGACGTCGTACGGCCCTCCGGGCAGCGCAAGGCGCCCACCGACCCCGCGCCCGTCTTCGGCCCGTCGGTCAAGCTCGACATCGAGGCCGAGGTCGGCTTCGTCGTCGGCACCCCCTCCGAGCTGGGCCGCCCGGTGGCGCTGGGCGACTTCGAGGACCACGTCTTCGGGCTGTTCCTCCTCAACGACTGGTCGGCGCGCGACATCCAGGCCTGGGAGTACGTGCCGCTCGGCCCCTTCCTCGGCAAGTCCTTCGCCACCTCCGTCTCCGCCTGGGTGACCCCGCTGGAGGCCCTGGACGCGGCCCGGGTCGCCCCGCCCGCCCGGGACTTCCCGCTCCTGCCCTACCTGGACGACTCCGCCGGCGACCGCCCCGGCGGCTTCGACCTGCGCATCACCGTCTCCATCAACGGGCAGGAGGTGGCGCAGCCGCCGTTCGCCTCCATGTACTGGACCGCCGCCCAGCAGCTCGCGCACATGACCGTCAACGGCGCCTCGCTGCGCACAGGTGACGTGTACGGCTCCGGCACCGTCAGCGGCCCCGACACCGGCCAGCGCGGCTCGCTGCTGGAGCTCACCTGGAACGGCCGCGACGCCATCGAACTCGCCGACGGCAAGCGCACCTTCCTGGAGGACGGGGACACCGTCACCCTCACCGCGTGGGCCCCCGGGGCCGACGGCACCCGCGTGGGCCTCGGCGAGGTCACCGGCCGGATCGTGGGATCCAGGTAGTCCACGCTTCGGACGGCGGGGTGGCGGATCTTTTCGCCGCCCCGCCGTAACCGCAGGTCACAGCGTTGATCGCGCGGCGTCTGGTGGCGCAATACTGTGGCAACACCACACCCCGCGCCCCGTCGGTATGTTCCGTGCCATGCCAGCCGAACGCACCGCCACGCACACCGTCCCGGTCGCCGCCGCGCGCCGGCGGCGGCTGCGCGCGGACCAGGCGCGCCAGCTCGCCGACCTGCTCCGCCACCAGATCCTGGCGGGCGGGTTCCCCGGCGGGGTCCTCCCGCTGGAGGACACCCTCGCCGCCGACTACGGCGCCGGCCGCAACACCGTCCGCCAGGCCCTCGACCTGCTGCGCGGCGAGCAGCTCGTGGAGCGCCGCCCGGGCGTCGGCACCGTCGTCGTCTGCGAGAAGTACCCGCACGGCCTGGACCGCCTCCAGGGCCTGGCCGAAACCCTCCACGAGCACGGCAAGGTCACCAACGAGGTCCGCACCGTCGGCCCCGTCCGCGCCCCCGCCCCGGTCGCCGGCCGCCTCGGCCTGCCCGAGCACACCGACGTGCTCTACATCGAGCGGCTGCGCCGCCTGGGCGGGCTGCCGCTCTCCCTCGACCTCACCTACGTCCCGATGGACATCGGGGCCGAACTCCTGGGCTGCGACCTGGAGAACACGGACGTCTTCCGGCTCCTGGAACAGCTCACCGGGCAGCCGCTCGGCCACGCCGAGATCACCCTCGAAGCCGTCAACGCCGACGCGCACTCCGCCGCCGTCCTCCAGGCCCCGCGCGGGGCCGCCGTCCTGATGCTGGAGCGGCTCACCCACCTGGCCGACGGACGCCCCGTGGACCTGGAGTTCATCCGCTTCCGCGGCGACCGGATCACCATGAGCGGCCTGCTGCGCCGCTCGCTCTGACCCCCTTGCGTACCCAGCCCACCTTCCTGGAGACAGCCATGCCTCTGGTCCCCCAGCGCGGCGACGTGCCCGTGACCATCGACGAGTCCCTGTGCATCGACGGCTGCACCCTCTGCGTCGACATGTGTCCGCTCGACTCGCTCGCGATCCGCGAGGACAACGGCAAGGCGTACATGCACGTGGACGAGTGCTGGTACTGCGGCCCGTGCGCCGCCCGCTGTCCCACCGGCGCGGTGACCGTCAACATGCCCTACCTGCTCCGGTGAAAGGCCCTGCCGCCATGCCCATGTCCATGCCCATGTCCACGCCCATGCGCACCAAGGCGCTGGCGCCCGCGCTCGTCCTGCTCCTCGCCCCCCTGGCCACCGCGTGCGGCGGCGACGCGTCCGGGGCCTCGGGTCCCAAGACCGTCACCGTGACCGTCGGCTACCAGTCCAAGACCATCAACACCGTCACCGCGGGCACCCTGCTGCGCTCCCTCGGCTACTTCGAGCAGGAGCTGGCCGCCCGGGGCAAGAAGGACGGGGTCACCTACAAGGTGGACTGGCAGGACTACGCCACCGGTGCCCCCATCACCGCCCAGATGACCGCCGGGAAGATCGACATCGGTTCGATGGGTGACTTCCCGCTCCTCATCAACGCGGCGCGCGGCAAGGAGCTCAAGCAGCCCACCCGTCTGGTGTCGGTGACCGGCTACAACCTGCGCGGCGGCCTCAACACCGTGGTCACCGCCCCGGATTCGAAGCTGGAGTCCCTCGCCGACCTGCGCGGCAAGAAGGTGTCGACCAGCGTCGGCTCCGCCGCCGACGGGACCCTCGTACGGGCCCTGCAGCGCGCCGGGATCGATCCGGAGAGCGGCATCCAGAAGCTCAACCAGCAGCCCAGCGTGGGCGCTTCGGCGCTCCAGGCGGGCAGCGCGGACGCGCTGTCGCAGTTCGTGGCGTGGCCGGGGCAGCTGGCGTACGAGGGGCGGGCGAAGGCCCTGTACGACGGCGCCGAGCTGAACCTGCCGACCTTCCACGGGGTCACCGTGCGCGAGAAGTTCGCGAAGGAGCGGGCCGGCGTACTGGACGACTTCCTGCGGGCGCAGCGCAAGGCCACCGACCACCTGCGGGCGGAGCCGGTCGCGGCCGCCGAGTCGGTGGCGAAGGAGACGGGCCTGCCGGCGGAGGTGGTGTACCTCTACAACGGGGCGAACGGCATCGCGACCTTCGACCCGGCCCTGCGCCCGGAGCTGGTGGACGCGCTGAAGCAGGACGTGCCGGTCCTGAAGGCGGCCAAGCTGGTCGGCGACGTGGACGTGGACGGCTTCGTGGACGCCGAGCCCCTGAAGCGGGCGGCGGCGGGCGCGCAGGAGTACCCGAAGGCGGCGGCCGCCCGCCCCGAGCTGTGGCTCAAGGGCCAGGCCCGCACCCAGTCCTACGACTCCCCGCGCGAGCTGCTGAAGGCCGCGCGCGGAGCGGAGGTCCGGGCGGCGTACGTGCCGGACGCGGTGACGGGGACCCTGTGGTTCGCGGACAAGGCGATCTGGGTCGCTGAAGGCTCCGATCTGCGCGCCTTCGTCACGCCGGCGGGCGCGAAGTCGTACGTCGACCAGCACACGGGGTCCGGGGCGCGGATCGTGAGCTTCGCCGAGGCCGGAGCCCTGGCGTCATGACGGCCGGGCGCTGGGCGCTGCGGGCGGCTTCGCTCGGCGCGGCCCTGCTGGTCTGGCAGGCGCTGACGTCCCTGGACGTGAACCTGTGGCTCCGCTTCGAGCAGTTCCCGACGGTGGACGAGGTGGCGTCGACGTTCGCGGGGCGGGCGGGAGCCGCGGCGTACTGGCAGGACCTCGGTTTCAGCCTGCGCCGGATCGTGGCGGGCTTCGCGCTCGCCGCGGTCCTGGGCGTGGCGGCGGGCACGGCCATCGCCCGGTCCCGGACCGCGGCCGATCTGCTGGGCCCGCTGCTGGAGGTGGCGCGGCCGGTCCCGGCGATCGCGCTCGTCCCGGTGGCGATCCTGCTCTTCCCCTCCAACGAGCAGGGGATCGTCTTCATCACCTTCGCGGCCGCCTTCTTCCCGGTGATGGTCTCGACGCGGCACGCGGTGGGGGCGCTGTCGCCGGTGTGGGAGGAGGCGGTGCTGACGATGGGCGGGGGCCGGGCCCGGATCCTGCTCTCCGTGGTCCTGCCCGGCGCCCTGCCGGGCATCTTCGGGGGGCTGTCGGTCGGCATCGGGGTGTCCTGGATCTGCGTGATCTCGGCGGAGATGATCTCCGGCGAGTACGGGGTGGGCTACCGGACCTGGCAGGACTACACGGTGGTCGACTACCCGGGCGTCTTCGTCGGCATGGTCACCATCGGGGCGCTGGGCTGGCTGACGTCCACGGCGGTGGAGCGCGCGGGCCGCCGCCTGACGCGCTGGCTCCCCCGTACCGCCGTGTCCTTGTCCCCCGCCACAGCATCTCGAACCCCCCGCCCGGCCCGGGTGCCGCTGCGCGGAGCCGACTCCCCACCCCGCGCCGCAGACGCCGGCAAGGCCGCGGTCGGGCGGGATTTTCACCCTGCGCGGCGTTTGAGCGCACCCGGTGCGGAGCGCCGGGACGGTGACAGGGCGGGTAGGGGATCAGCCCCGCAGGGCGCGACCACCGGAGGGACGCAGAAGTGACCACCCTGACCACCCTGACCACCCACAAGGCCGGCGCCACCCTCGCACTGCGCGGGGTGCGGCTCGGGCACCGCGGGAACGTGGTGCTCGACGGGCTCGACCTCGCGGTCGAAGCGGGCGAGGTACTGGCCGTCGTAGGCCCGTCCGGATGCGGGAAGTCCACGCTGCTGCGGACCCTGGCCGGGCTGCTGCCGCCCCTCGGCGGTGCGGTCGAGCAGGACGGCGCCCCGATCACCGGGCCCGGCGCCGACCGGGCCCTGGTCTTCCAGGACGACGCCCTGCTGCCCTGGCGCACGGTCCGCGCCAACGTCGAACTCCCCCTCGCCATCGGCCGCTCCCGGCTGCCCCGCGCCGAGCGACGGCGGGTCGCCGCCGAGTGGCTGGAACGGGTGGGGCTGGCCGGGCATGCGCTCAAGCACCCGCACCAGCTCTCCGGTGGCCAGCGCCAGCGCGTGCAGCTGGCCCGCGCCCTCGCCGCGCGCCCCCGCGCCGTCCTCATGGACGAGCCCTTCGGCGCGCTCGACGCCCAGACCCGGGCCGAGATGCAGGACCTCCTCGTGGACGTCCTCGCCGGCACCGGCGCGACCGTCGTCTTCGTCACCCACGACGTGGACGAGGCCCTCTTCCTCGGCGACCGCGTCGCCCTCCCGGCCACCGGCGAGGTGCTCCGCGTACCGCGGCCGCGCACCCGGGCCGCCGACAACGCCGCCCTGCGCCAGCAGATCATCGACTCCCTCTGACCAAACCGACCGAACCCGACCGAACCCGACCGAACGGAAAGGCAGCGCACCGTGGACATCCCCGCGATCGGCGACGCCGAGGAACTCTCCTGCGACGTCCTCGTCATCGGCGGCGGCACCGCCGGCACGATGGCGGCGCTGACCGCCGCCGAGCGCGGGGCCCGCGTCCTGCTGCTGGAGAAGGCCCACGTCCGCCACTCCGGCGCCCTCGCCATGGGCATGGACGGGGTCAACAACGCCGTCGTCCCCGGCCGCGCCGAACCCGACGACTACGTCGCCGAGATCACCCGTGCCAACGACGGCATCGTCGACCAGTCCACGGTCCGCCAGACCGCCACCCGCGGCTTCGCCATGGTCCAGCGCCTGGAGTCGTACGGGGTGAAGTTCGAGAAGGACGAGCACGGCGAGTACGCGGTGCGCCAGGTCCACCGCTCGGGCTCCTACGTCCTGCCCATGCCCGAGGGCAAGGACGTCAAGAAGGTCCTCTACCGGCAGCTGCGGCGCCGCGAGATGCGCGAGCGGATCCGCATCGAGAACCGGGTGATGCCGGTCCGCGTCCTCACCTCCCCGGAGGACGGCCGGGCCATCGGCGCGGCCGCCTTCAACACCCGCACCGGCGCCTTCGTGACCGTGCGCGCCGGGGCGGTGATCCTCGCGACGGGCCCCTGCGGACGGCTCGGACTCCCGGCCTCCGGCTACCTCTACGGGACGTACGAGAACCCGACCAACGCGGGCGACGGCTACGCCATGGCCTACCACGCGGGCGCCGCGCTGACCGGCATCGAGTGCTTCCAGATCAACCCGCTGATCAAGGACTACAACGGGCCCGCGTGCGCGTACGTCGCGAACCCCTTCGGCGGCTACCAGGTCAACCGGCACGGCGAGCGGTTCGTGGACTCCGACTACTGGTCGGGGCAGATGATGGCCGAGTTCGCGGAGGAACTCGCCTCGGACCGGGGGCCGGTGTACCTGAAGCTGAGCCACCTCCCGGAGGAGTCGGTGGCCTCTCTCGAATCGATTCTTCACACCACCGAGCGGCCCACGCGCGGCACCTTCCACGAGGGCCGCGGCCACGACTACCGGACGCACGACATCGAGATGCACATCTCGGAGATCGGACTGTGCGGGGGCCATTCCGCCTCGGGCGTCCGCGTCGACGACCACGCCCGCACCACCGTGCCCCGGCTGTACGCAGCCGGCGACCTGGCCTCCGTACCGCACAACTACATGATCGGGGCGTTCGTCTTCGGAGATCTGGCGGGCGCGGACGCCTCCCGGTACGCGGCGTACGAGGGCGAGTTGCCGGCCGATCAGCTGGCGGCGGCCCACGAGCTGGTCTACCGCCCGCTCCGCAACCCGGACGGGCCGCCGCAGCCGCAGGTGGAGTACAAGCTGCGGCGGTTCGTCAACGACTACGTGGCGCCGCCGAAGACGGGCGCGAAGCTCTCGCTCGCCGTGGAGGCCTTCGACCGGATGACCGGCGAGATCGCGGAGATGGGCGCGACCACCGCGCACGAGCTGATGCGGTGCGCGGAGGTGTCCTTCATCCGGGACTGCGCGGAGATGGCGGCCCGGTCCTCGCTGGCCCGTACGGAGTCGCGCTGGGGCCTCTACCACGAGCGGATCGACCACCCGGAGCGGGACGACGCGGGCTGGCTGCACCACCTGGACCTGCGCAAGTCCGCTTCGGGGGCGATGGAGTTCACGGCCCGTCCGGTGGAGCCGTACCTGGTGCCGGTGGACGGCTTCGCCCCGGAGGGCGGCCCGGAACGCCACCTGGGCGAGGTCGAGCTGACCCCGGTGGCGACGGCGGGCCCCCGCCAGGCGCCGCCGGCGGGGGCCGGGACGGTACGGGGATCCGGCCCGGCGCCGGCCGCGGACGAGACCTCGGCCGAACCGGGTGACCCCGACGGCACGCCGTCCGCGGGCGCCGCCTCGCCGCGGATCCTGGAACTCCTCGCCCTGTCCGAGGAGTCGCCGGACCTGGACGACCTGCGCCCGTACCTCTCCGACCCCGATCCGTCGGTGCGGGCCGCGGCCGTGGCCGCGCTCGGCGAGACCGTCCCCGCGGGGGCCGGGCCGGCCCTGGCCGAGCGGCTCGCGGATGCGGAACCCGCCGTCCGGGCGGCCGCCGCGGCCGCCCTGCGGGAGCTGCTCGAAGTCCTGCCGGGCGATCCGGAGCTGGCGTCAGGCCTGCGGGCCGCCCTCGCGGTGCCCGACGCGGCGGTGCGCTCGGCCTCGCTCGAAGCGCTACGGGCACTGCGGCTCGGGGACGCCGAGGTGTACGCGGACGCCCTGGCCGACACCGACCCGGACGTCCGCATCCACGCCGTGCGGGCCCTGGTCTCGGTGGACGCGGTCCCGGCGCTGGCGGCCGCCGCGGCGGACCCGGCCCGCGAGGTCCGGGTGGCCGTGGCCAAGGGCCTCGCCGCGGTGCACGCCCCGGCCCCGGAACCGCTGGACCCCCTGCTCGGCGACCCCGACCCGCTGGTGCGGGGCGCCGCGCTGGGAGCGTTGGCCGCGGCCGGCTGCCCGGCCCCGTACGCCCGCACCGCCGTGGCGGCACTGGCCGATCCGGCCTGGCAGGTCCGGGCGGGGGCGGCGGCGGCCCTGTCGGCCGCCGCCCCGGAGACGGCCGTACCGCCGCTGGCCAAGGCCCTGGCCGACGCCAACGCGGACGTCCGCAAGGCCGCCGTCCTGGCTCTGCTGACCCACCGGACCACCGAGGAGGCCCGGGCCGCCCTCGCCACGGCGGTCACCGACCCGGACGCGGACGTCCGCGCGTACGCCGCCCGGGCGGCCTGACCGGCGCGGCCCCGGCCCCCCGTTCGGAGGCGCGCCACGTGCGCCGGGCGGGGCGGGCCGGGATGGTGGACGGACGAACGGAACCGGGAACCCGTACCCCGTACCCCCACCCCAGGAGCCGCCGCCATGTCCGCACGCAGCCTGAAATCCGCTCTGGCCTGCGCGGCCGCCGTGTCGCTCGGCCTGGCCGCCGTGGCCCCGGCCCACGGGGTCGAGGGGCCCGCCCCCGACCCGCGCAACCCCCAGGCCATGAAGGACATGGCGACGGCGATCGCGGTGACGGCCAGGTACGTGGACGAGCGGGAGGCCCTCAAGGACGGGTACGTCCCGCACGGCCAGGAGTGCATGACCAACCCGTTCGGGGTGGGCTCCATGGGCTACCACTACGTCAAGCAGGCCAACTGGGGTTCGAAGGACCCCAGCAGGCCGACGGCGCTCCTCTACAGCACCGAGAAGGACCGCAACGGCCGTCGCAAGCTCCAGACGGTGGAGTGGATGTCCACCGACGGCGACCAGGACCTGAAGACCGCCGACGACCGTCCGAGCATGTTCGGCCTGCCCTTCGACGGACCCATGCCCGGCCACTGGGCGGGCATGCCCAAGCACTACGACCTGCACATGTGGGCCTACAAGGAGAACCCGGCCGGCCGCTTCCACAACTGGAACCCCGCCCTCAAGTGCCCTGGGCATATGACTCACCCGTAAGGGCGGCCTTCCCCGAGAACTCCGGCGATACGCTGAAGACACTCGCGAGACTGCGGCTCATGGGAGCTCTGATGAACCCGGAACACAGCTGGCCGATCCCGCCCCCGGGCGGCTGGACTGCCGACGACCTGGACACGCTTCCGAATCTGCCTCCGCACACGGAGCTGATCGACGGGAGCCTGATCTTCGTGAGTCCGCAAACCCGTTTCCACATGCGAGCTGTCAGCTTCTTCGAATGGCAGCTGCGGTCTGTGGTCCCTGGCGGGCTCGAAGTGCTGAGAGAGTTCACGATCGATATCGACCGGCACAACCGGCCCGAGCCGGACGTGATCGTTGTGGAGGACGACTCGGAGGAAGACCTGGACCAGACCCGACTCCCGGCGCGATCCGTACGGCTGGCCATCGAGGTCGTCTCCCCGGAGTCGGTGTCCCGCGACCGTCAGGCCAAGCCGATCAAGTATGCCCAGGCCCGGATCCCCCACTTCTGGCGGGTGGAGAACAAGGAGGGCAGGGCCGTGGTGTACGTCTACGAACTCGACCCTGCTACGCAGGCATACGTGGCGACCGGCATCTTCCACGACCGTCTCAAGGTCTCGGTTCCGTTCCCCATCGACCTGAACCTGGGTGAGATCACCGTGAAGCACCGCAGCGCCGAGTAGTTCATCCACGCGTGAGGGCCTGGCTCCCAAAAGGGGGCCAGGCCCTCACGCATACCCGGACCGGTCAGCGGACGAACGTGCTCGCCTGCCCCGCCAGGTCCAGGAAGTACTGCGGGGCCACACCCAGGACCAGCGTCACCGCGACGCCCACCGCGATGGTGGTCATCGTCAGCGGCGAGGGGACGGCCACCGTCGGGCCGTCGGCCTTCGGCTCGCTGAAGAACATCAGGACGATCACCCGGATGTAGAAGAACGCGGCGATCGCGGACGAGATGACACCGACCACGACCAGCGCCCCCGCACCGCCCTCCGCCGCCGCCTTGAAGACGGCGAACTTGCCGGCGAAGCCCGACGTCAGCGGAATGCCGGCGAAGGCCAGCAGGAACACCGCGAAGACCGCCGCCGTCAGCGGCGAACGGCGGCCGAGCCCCGCCCACTTGGACAGGTGCGTCGCCTCGCCGCCCGCGTCCCGCACGAGCGTGACCACCGCGAAGGCGCCGATCGTGACGAAGGAGTACGCGCCCAGGTAGAAGAGGACGGACTTGACGCCCTCCGCCGAGGTCGCGATCACACCGGCCAGGATGAAGCCCGCGTGCGCGATCGAGGAGTAGGCGAGGAGCCGCTTGACGTCGGTCTGGGTCACGGCGATCACCGCGCCCGCCAGCATCGTGACGATCGCGACGCCCCACATGACCGGCCGCCAGTCCCAGCGCAGGCCCGGCAGGACCACGTAGAGGAGACGGAGGAGGGCGCCGAAGGCGGCCACCTTCGTCGCCGCCGCCATGAAGCCGGTGACCGGGGTCGGGGCGCCCTGGTAGACGTCCGGGGTCCACATGTGGAAGGGGACCGCGCCGACCTTGAAGAGGAGGCCCATCAGGATCAGCGCGCCGCCGATCAGCAGCAGCGCGTCGTTGCCCATGGTGGAGGCCAGCGCCGGGTCGATCTTCGAGACCGTGCCGTCGACCACGTCGGCGATCGCCGCGTACGAGACCGAGCCCGCGTACCCGTAGAGCAGCGCGATGCCGAAGAGGAGGAAGGCGGAGGAGAAGGCGCCCAGCAGGAAGTACTTGACCGCGGCCTCCTGCGACATCAGCCGCTGGCGGCGGGCGACGGCGCAGAGCAGGTACAGCGGGAGGGAGAAGACCTCCAGCGCGATGAACAGCGTCAGCAGGTCGTTGGCCGCCGGGAAGATCAGCATCCCGGCGATCGCGAACAGGGCCAGCGGGAAGACCTCGGTGGTGGTGAAGCCCGCCTTGACGGCGGCCTTCTCGCTGTCGCTGCCCGGTACCGACGCCGCCTGGGCGGCGAAGGAGTCCACCCGGTTGCCGTGCGCGGCCGGGTCGAGGCGCCGCTCGGCGAAGGTGAAGATCGCGACGACCGAGGCCAGCAGGATGGTGCCCTGCAGGAACAGCGCCGGGCCGTCCACCGCGATGGCGCCCATCGCCGCGATGTGCGCCTTGGTGGACCCGTACCCGCCGGCCGCGAGGCCGACGACCGCCGCGAAGGCCGAGGCCAGCGCGGCCACGGCGAGGAACACCTGGACGTAGTAACGGGACTTGCGCGGTACGAAGGCCTCGACGAGGACTCCGAGAACCGCCGCGCCCACCACGATCAGGGTGGGCGCGAGCTGCGCGTACTCGATGACCGGCGCCGGGATCCGGTCGACCGGGCCTTCCGCCGCCAGTGTCCACAGGCTGTGGGCAGCAGTCATGGTGCTCACTTCGCCGCCTCCCCGTTCTTGGCTTCGACGTCGACTTCGGGCTTGGGGTCCTTCTGCTGGACGTCCGACATGGTGTGCTCCACCGCCGGGTTGACGATGTCGGTCAGCACCTTCGGGTACACGCCCAGCCCGATCAGCAGCGCGATCAGCGGGGCGACCACGAGCACCTCGCGCAGGCGCAGGTCCGGCATGGTGCGGACCTCCTCCTTCACGGGGCCGGTCATCGTGCGCTGGTAGAGCACCAGCGTGTAGAGCGCGGCCAGCACGATGCCGATGGTGGCGATGATGCCGACGACCGGGTACCGGGCGAACGTGCCCACCAGGACCAGGAATTCACTGACGAAGGGGGCGAGCCCCGGCAGTGAGAGGGTGGCGAGGCCGCCGATCAGGAAGGTGCCGGCGAGGACCGGGGCCACCTTCTGGACGCCGCCGTAGTCGGCGATGAGCCGCGAGCCGCGCCGCGAGATCAGGAAGCCGGCCACCAGCATCAGCGCGGCCGTCGAGATCCCGTGGTTGACCATGTAGAGCGTCGCCCCGGACTGCCCCTGGGAGGTCATCGCGAAGATGCCCAGGATGATGAAGCCGAAGTGCGAGATCGAGGCGTAGGCGACCAGCCGCTTGATGTCCCGCTGCCCGACCGCGACCAGCGCCCCGTAGACGATGCTGATCAGGGCCAGGACGAGGATCACCGGCGTGGCCCACTTGCTGGCCTCGGGGAAGAGCCCGAGGCAGAAGCGGAGCATCGCGAAGGTGCCCACCTTGTCGACGACCGCGGTGATCAGGACGGCGACCGGGGCGGTGGCCTCGCCCATCGCGTTCGGCAGCCAGGTGTGCAGCGGCCACAGCGGGGCCTTCACCGCGAAGGCGAAGAAGAAGCCGAGGAAGAGCAGCCGCTCGGTGTTGGTCGCCATGTCCAGCGTGCCCGCGGCGCGGGCCTCGGCGATCTCCTGGAGCGAGAAGTTCCCGGCGACCACGTAGAGCCCGATGACCGCGGCCAGCATGATCAGGCCGCCGACCAGGTTGTAGAGGAGGAACTTGACCGCCGCGTACGAGCGCTGCGCGGCCGCGTTCTCGTCGGACCCGGAGTGGGCCCGGTCCCCGAAGCCGCCGATGAGGAAGTACATCGGGATGAGCATGGCTTCGAAGAAGATGTAGAAGAGGAAGACGTCGGTGGCCTCGAAGGAGATGATCACCATCGCCTCGACCAGCAGGATCAGGGCGAAGAAGCCCTGGGTCGGCCGCCAGCGCGAAGAGGACGTCTCCAGCGGGTCGGCGTCGTGCCAGCCGGCCCCGATCACGAAGGGGATCAGCAGTGCGGTGAGCGCGATGAGCGCCACCCCGATGCCGTCCACGCCGAGCTCGTAGCGGACGCCGAAGTCGGCGATCCAGGCCCGGGATTCGGTGAGCTGGTAGCGGTCGCCACCCGGCTCGAAGCGGACCGCGACGAGCACGGCCAGGGCCAGGGTCGCCAGCGAGAAGAGCAGCGCGAGCCACTTGGCGACGGTCCTGCGGGCGGCCGGGACGGCCGCCGTCAGGATGGCGCCGACCGCGGGGACCGCGGCCGTCACCGTCAGAAGCGGGAAACTCATTTCACACCGCCCTCATCAGCAGGGTCGCGGCGATCAGGATCGCCGTGCCCCCGAACATCGAGACCGCGTAGCTGCGGGCGTAGCCGTTCTGGAGCTTGCGCAGCCGGCCCGAGAGCCCGCCGACCGAGGCGGCCGTGCCGTTGACCACCCCGTCGACCAGGCTGTGGTCCACGTACACGAGCGAGCGGGTCAGGTGCTCCCCGCCGCGCACCAGCACGACGTGGTTGAAGTCGTCCTGGAGCAGGTCCCGCCGGGCCGCCCGGGTGAGGAGCGAGCCGCGCGGGGCGAGGACCGGGACGGGCCTGCGGCCGTACATCGCCCAGGCGATGCCGACGCCGATGACCAGGACCACCATGGTGGAGGCGGTCACGGTCATGGCGCTGACCGGCGGGTGCCCGTGCTCGTAGCCGGTGACGGGCTCCAGCCACTTCAGGAAGCGCTCGCCGATCTCGAAGAAGCCGCCGGCGAAGACCGACCCGAAGGCCAGGATGATCATCGGGATGGTCATGGACTTCGGGGACTCGTGCGGGTGCGGGAGCTCCCCGGCTTCGTCCGCCTGCCAGCGCTTCTCGCCGAAGAAGGTGAGGAGCATGACCCGGGTCATGTAGAAGGCGGTGATGCCGGCGCCCAGCAGGGCGACCCCGCCCAGGATCCAGCCCTGGGTGCCGCCCTTGGCGAAGGCCGCCTCGATGATCATGTCCTTGGAAAAGAAGCCGGACAGGCCGGGGAAGCCGATGATCGCGAGATAGCCGAGGCCGAAGGTCACGAAGGTGACCGGCATGTACTTCCGCAGCGCCCCGTACTTGCGCATGTCGACCTCGTCGTTCATGCCGTGCATGACGGAGCCGGCGCCGAGGAAGAGGCCCGCCTTGAAGAAGCCGTGCGTGACCAGGTGCATGATCGCGAAGACGTAGCCGATGGGGCCGAGGCCCGCGGCGAGGATCATGTAGCCGATCTGCGACATCGTCGACCCGGCGAGGGCCTTCTTGATGTCGTCCTTCGCGCAACCGACGATCGCACCGAAGAGCAGCGTGACCGCGCCCACGATGGTGACCACCAGCTGGGCGTCGGGCGCCCCGTTGAAGATGGCGCCCGAGCGGACGATCAGGTACACGCCGGCCGTCACCATCGTCGCCGCGTGGATGAGGGCCGAGACCGGGGTCGGGCCCTCCATCGCGTCACCGAGCCAGGACTGCAGCGGGACCTGCGCCGACTTGCCGCAGGCGGCCAGCAGCAGCATCAGCCCGATCGCCGTCAGCGTGCCTTCCGAGGTCTCCCCCACCGCACCGAGCACCGGCCCGAAGGCGAAGGTCCCGAAGGTGGTGAACATCAGCATGATCGCGATCGACAGGCCCATGTCGCCGACCCGGTTGACCAGGAAGGCCTTCTTCGCGGCGGTGGCCGCGCTGGGCTTGTGCTGCCAGAAGCCGATCAGGAGGTACGAGGCGAGGCCCACGCCCTCCCAGCCGAAGTACAGCAGCAGGTAGTTGTCGGCGACGACCAGCAGGAGCATCGCCGCGACGAACAGGTTGAGGTAGCCGAAGAAGCGGCGGCGGCGCTCGTCGTGCTCCATGTACCCGATCGAGTACACGTGGATGAGCGTGCCCACCCCGGAGATCAGCAGGACGAAGGTCATCGACAGCTGGTCGAGTTGGAAGGCGATGTCCGCCTGGAAGCCCTCCACCGGCACCCAGCTGAACAGGCGCTGGTGCAGGGCCCGGTCCTCGGCGCCGCGCCCCAGCATGTCGGCGAAGAGCACCGCCCCGATGCCGAAAGAGACGGCCGCGAGCAGGGTGCCGATCCAGTGGCCGGACTTGTCGAGGCGCCGGCCGCCGCACAGCAGCACCGCCGCTCCGAGCAGGGGCGCTGCCACCAGCAGCGCAATCAGATTCTCCACTGTGAACGCCCCTTACAGCTTCATCAGGCTGGCGTCGTCGACCGAGGCCGAGTGGCGGGTACGGAACAGCGACACGATGATCGCCAGGCCGACCACGACCTCCGCGGCGGCGACGACCATCGTGAAGAACGCGATGATCTGGCCGTCGAGGTTGCCGTGCATCCGGGAGAAGGCGACGAAGGCGAGGTTGCAGGCGTTGAGCATCAGCTCGACGCACATGAACAGCACGATCGCGTTCTTCCGGATCAGCACTCCGGCCGCGCCGATGGTGAACAGCAGGGCCGCCAGGTACAGGTAGTTGACGGGATTCACTTCGAGGCCTCCTCACGGCCGAGGCGCTCCGAGGAGGCCTGCTCCAGTGCCTTGAGGTCGGACAGCGCCTCGCTGGAGACGTCCCGGATCTGGCCGCGGGCGCGCAGCGTCTTGTTGACCGTGAGCTCGGACGGGGTGCCGTCCGGCAGCAGGCCGGCCACGTCGACCGCGTTGTGCCGGGCGTAGACGCCGGGCGCGGGCAGCGGCGGGAGCTGCACGCCCTCCCGTACGCGCCGCTCCGCCAGCTCGCGCTGGGTGGCGGCCCGCTCGGTGCGCTCGCGGTGGGTGAGCACCATCGCGCCGACGGCCGCGGTGATCAGCAGCGCGCCGGTGATCTCGAAGGCGAAGACGTACTTGGTGAAGATCAGTTGGGCCAGGCCCTCGACGTGTCCGGCGGAGTTGATCCGGCCGAGCCCGTTGAAGTGGGTGAGCTTGGCGTTGCCGATGCCGGCGATGAGCAGGATGCCGAATCCGAGCCCGCACAGGACGGCCAGCCAGCGCTGGCCCTTGATGGTCTCCTTCAGCGAGTCGGCGGCGGTGACGCCGACGAGCATGACCACGAAGAGGAAGAGCATCATGATCGCGCCGGTGTAGACGATGACCTGGACGACGCCCAGGAAGTACGCCCCGTTGGCGAGGTAGAAGACCGCCAGGATGATCATCGTCCCGGCCAGGCTGAGGGCGCTGTGCACGGCCTTCTTCATCAGGATCGTGGCCAGCGCGCCGATGACGGCGATCGTGCCGAGGACCCAGAACTGGACCGCCTCGCCCGTGGAGGTCAGGGTGGCGGCTGCGAGGGCGCTCATGCCTCCACCTCCTCGGAGTCTTCCGCGACCTCGCCCTTGGAGACGGCCGGCTGCCGGACCGTGCCGGGGGCGGCCCCGGTCACCAGTCCGCGGTAGTAGTCCTGTTCGTCGGTGCCGGGGAAGATCGAGTGCGGTGCCTCGACCATGCCCTCGGTGAGCCCAGCGAGCAGCTGGTCCTTGGTGTAGATGAGCGATTCGCGGCTGGAGTCGGCCAGTTCGAACTCGTTCGTCATGGTCAGCGCCCTCGTCGGGCACGCCTCGACGCACAGCCCGCACAGGATGCAGCGGGCGTAGTTGATCTGGTAGACCGCGCCGTACCGCTCGCCCGGGGAGTAGCGCTCCTCCTCGGTGTTGTCCGCGCCCTCCACGTAGATGGCGTCGGCGGGACAGGCCCAGGCGCACAGTTCGCACCCGATGCACTTCTCCAGACCGTCCGGGTGCCGGTTGAGCTGATGCCGTCCGTGGAAGCGCGGGGCGGTCGTCTTGTGCTGCTCCGGGTACTGCTCGGTGAGGCGCTTCTTGAACATGGCCTTGAAGGTCACGCCGAAGCCGGCCACCGGGTTCTGCCACTTCTCGTTCGGGTCGGTGTCAGCCATTCTCAGCACCCTCCTCTCGGTCACTCTCAGTATTCGCGCCACCACTGACAATCAGCTCCCGCTCGCTCCGCGGCCGTCGGCGCGGTACGGGTGCCAGGTGCTGGCCGGGCTTGGGCGGTACGGGGAACCCGCCGGCGAGGGGGTCGAAGGGCTCGGCCGCGGCGGCCTTGCCTGCCTCCTCGGCGGCGGCCTTCTCGCGCTTGTCGCGGAAGAGGTCGGCGACGAAGGAGAGGAGCAGGATCGCCACGACGGCGCCGCCCACGTAGAGGACGATCTCGCTGAAGTCGTACTGCTCGTTGCGCAGCGCCCGGACGGTGGCGACCAGCATCAGCCAGACCACGGAGACCGGGATCAGCACCTTCCAGCCGAGCTTCATCAGCTGGTCGTAGCGCACGCGCGGCAGCGTGCCGCGCAGCCAGATGAAGAAGAAGAGCAGCAGCTGGACCTTGAGGACGAACCAGAGCATCGGCCACCAGCCGTGGTTCGCGCCCTCCCAGTACGTGGAGATCGGCGCCGGGGCCCGCCAGCCGCCCAGGAAGAGGGTGACGGAGACCGCCGAGACGGTGACCATGTTGACGTACTCGGCGAGCATGAACAGCGCGAACTTGATGGAGGAGTACTCGGTGTTGAAGCCGCCGACGAGGTCGCCCTCGGACTCCGGCATGTCGAAGGGGGCGCGGTTCGTCTCGCCGACCATCGTGATGACGTAGATGATGAAGGAGACCGGCAGCAGGACGATGTACCAGCGGTCCGCCTGGGCTTCGACGATCGCCGAGGTCGACATCGACCCGGAGTAGAGGAAGACCGAGGCGAAGGCCGCGCCCATCGCGATCTCGTAGGAGATCATCTGCGCGCAGGAGCGCAGGCCGCCGAGGAGCGGGTAGGTCGAGCCGGAGGACCAGCCCGCCAGGACGATGCCGTAGATGCCGACCGAGGCCACCGCGAGGATGTAGAGCATCGCGATGGGCAGGTCGGTGAGCTGCATGGTGGTGCGCTGGCCGAAGATCGAGACCTCGTTGCCGGAGGGCCCGAAGGGGATCACCGCGATGGCCATGAAGGCCGGGATCGCCGCGATGATCGGGGCCAGGACGTACACCACCTTGTCGGCCCGCTTGACGATGAGGTCTTCCTTCAGCATCAGCTTCACGCCGTCGGCGAGCGACTGGAGCATGCCCCAGGGGCCGTGCCGGTTGGGGCCGATGCGCAGCTGCATCCAGGCGACGACCTTGCGCTCCCACACGATGGAGAAGAGCACGGTCACCATCAGGAAGGCGAAGCAGAACACCGCCTTGATGACGACGAGCCACCAGACGTCCCGGCCGAACAGGGACAGGTCCTCGGTGGCCAGCTGTACCGCGTTCACGCGCCCACCTCCGCAGTGGTGCCGTCGGCGTCGGCCGGGGTCGCCGGGCCGATCCGTACGAGGGTGCCGGGCCGGGCGCCGGTGTCGGCGAGGACGCCGGAGCCGGTGGAGTTCAGCGGGAGCCAGACCACGCGGTCGGGCATCTCGGTGATCCGGAGCGGGAGTTCCACGGAGCCGGCCGGGCCGGTGACCGCGAGGACGTCCCCGTTCTTGACGCCCGTCTCGGCGGCCGTGGCGGCCGACAGGCGGGCACTGGCCTCGTGCCGGGTGCCGGCCAGGGCCTCGTCGCCCTCCTGGAGCCTGCCCTGGTCGAGGAGGAGCCGGTGGCCCGCGAGGACGGCCTCGCCGGCGCCCGGGCGGGGCAGCGGCGCGGTGTCCGCGGACTGCTCGGCGGCCCGCTCCCCGGCCCACGGGCCGAGCCCGTCGAGCTCCCGGCGTACGGCGTGTACGTCGGGCAGCGCGATCGGCCGGTCGGCAGCGTCGGCCAGCATGTGCAGCACGCGGGCGTCGGCCGGGGCGAGCCGGCGGGTCATCTGGTCGGGCTTGAGCGCGGCCTCGAACGGCCGGACCCTGCCCTCCCAGTTGATGAAGGCGCCCGCCTTCTCGGCCACGGCGGCGACGGGGAACACCACGTCGGCGTGGTCGGTGACCGCGCCGGGCCGCAGTTCCAGGGAGACCACGAAGGCTTCCTTGAGGGCGGCCTCGGCGCGGGCCGGGTCGGGCAGGTCGGTGACCTCGACGCCCGCTACCAGCAGGGCGGACAGTTCGCCCGTAACGGCGGCCTCGACGATCTGGCCGGTGTCGCGGCCGTAGCGGTGCGGGAGTTCGTCCAGGCCCCAGGCGGTGGCGACCTCGTCGCGGGCCCGCGGGTCGGTGGCCGGGCGGCCGCCCGGCAGCAGGGACGGCAGCGCGCCCGCCTCGACGGCGGCCCGCTCCCCGGCCCGGCGCGGGATCCACACCAGCTTCGCGCCGGTCGCGGCGGCGGCCCGTACGGCGGCGGTCAGCGCGCCGGGCACTCCGGCGAGCCGCTCCCCGACGACGATGACCGCGCCGGGCTGGCGCAGCGCCTCGGCGGCGACGGCGCCGCCCGCCTCCAGTCCGGTACGGGAGGCCAGCGCGTCCAGCCACTCGGGCTCGGTGCCGGGGGCGGCGGCCAGCAGGGTGCCGCCCGCCTTCTCCAGGCCGCGGGTGGCGAAGGGGGCGAGGGCGAAGGTCCGCTGCTTGTGCTTGCGGTGGGCCTTGCGCAGCCGCAGGAAGACCCCGGGGGCCTCCTCCTCGGCCTCGATGCCGGCGAGCAGCACCGCGGGCGCCGCCTCCAGCGAGGTGTACGTGACACCCGTTCCGTCGAGGTCCTTGCCGGTGCCGGCCACGGTGGCGGCCAGGAACTCGGCCTCCTCCGCGCTGTGCACGCGCGCCCGGAAGTCGATGTCGTTGGTGTCGAGCACCACCCGGGCGAACTTGGAGTACGCGTACGCGTCCTCGACGGTGAGCCGGCCGCCCGTCAGCACCCCGGCCCGGCCGCGCGCGGCGGCCAGCCCGTTCGCCGCGGCCTCCAGGGCCTCGGGCCAGCTCGCGGGCTCCAGGACCCCGGCGGCATTGCGGACCAGCGGGGTGTCCAGGCGGTCGCGCTGCTGTGCGTAGCGGAAGCCGAAGCGGCCCTTGTCGCAGACCCACTCCTCGTTGACCTCCGGGTCCTCGGCGGCCAGCCGGCGCAGCACCTTGCCGCGGCGGTGGTCGGTCCGGGTCGCGCAGCCGCCCGCGCAGTGCTCGCACACGCTCGGGGAGGAGACGAGGTCGAAGGGGCGGGAGCGGAACCGGTAGGCGGCCGAGGTCAGGGCGCCGACGGGGCAGATCTGGATGGTGTTGCCGGAGAAGTACGACTCGAAGGGGTCGCCCTCGCCGATGCCCACCTGCTGGAGCGCGCCGCGCTCCAGCAGCTCGATCATCGGGTCGCCGGCGATCTCGTTGGAGAAGCGGGTGCAGCGCGCGCACAGCACGCACCGCTCGCGGTCCAGGAGCACCTGGGTGGAGATCGGGACCGGCTTCTCGTAGGTGCGCTTCTTGCCCTCGAACCGCGATTCGGCGTTGCCGTGCGACATCGCCTGGTTCTGGAGCGGGCACTCGCCGCCCTTGTCGCAGACCGGGCAGTCCAGCGGGTGGTTGATGAGCAGCAGCTCCATCACCCCGCGCTGGGCCTTGTCGGCGACCTCGGAGGTCAGCTGCGTCTTGACGACCATGCCGTCGGTGCAGGTGATGGTGCAGGAGGCCATCGGCTTGCGCTGGCCCTCGACCTCGACGATGCACTGGCGGCAGGCACCGGCCGGGGAGAGGAGGGGGTGGTCGCAGAACCGGGGGATCTCGACGCCGAGCTGCTCGGCGGCCCGGATGACGAGGGTGCCCTTGGGGACCGACAGCTCGACGCCGTCGATGGTCAGGGTCACCAGGTTCTCCGGTGGTACGGCCGCTTCGCCGCCACCGGCGGGAGCGTTCGTGGCGACGGTCATGCGGTCACCTCCGTGTCAGCCCAGAGGGTCGACTTCTTGGGGTCGAAGGGGCAGCCCTTCCCGGTGATGTGCTGCTCGTACTCCGCGCGGAAGTACTTGAGCGAGGAGAAGATCGGGCTGGCCGCGCCGTCGCCGAGCGCGCAGAAGGACTTGCCGTTGATGTTGTCGGCGATGTCGTTCAGCTTGTCGAGGTCGGACATGACGCCCTTGCCGGCCTCGATGTCGCGCAGCAACTGGACCAGCCAGTACGTGCCTTCGCGGCAGGGTGTGCACTTGCCGCAGGACTCGTGGGCGTAGAACTCGGTCCACCGGGTCACGGCCCGCACCACGCAGGTGGTCTCGTCGAAGCACTGGAGGGCCTTGGTGCCGAGCATCGAGCCGGCCGCGCCCACGCCCTCGTAGTCGAGCGGGACGTCCAGGTGCTCGTCGGTGAACATGGGGGTGGAGGAGCCGCCCGGGGTCCAGAACTTCAGCCGGTGCCCGGGCCGCATCCCGCCGCTCATGTCGAGCAGCTGGCGCAGGGTGATGCCGAGCGGGGCCTCGTACTGGCCGGGTCCGACGACGTGCCCGGAGAGCGAATACAGCGTGAAGCCGGGGGACTTCTCGGTCCCCATCGCCTTGAACCAGTCCTTGCCCTTGTTCAGGATCGCGGGAACCGAGGCGATGGACTCGACGTTGTTGACGACAGTGGGGCACGCGTAGAGCCCCTCGACGGCAGGGAAGGGAGGACGCAGCCGGGGCTGACCGCGCCGGCCTTCGAGGGAGTCGAGCAGCGCCGTCTCCTCGCCGCAGATGTACGCGCCCGCCCCCGCGTGCACCGTGATGTCGAGGGTGCGACCGGTCCCGTCGATGTCCTTGCCGAGGTATCCCGCCGCGTACGCCTCGCGCACGGCCTCGTGCAGGCGCCGCAGTACGGGCACCGTCTCCCCGCGCAGGTAGATGAAGGCGTGCTCCGAGCGGATCGCGTAGCAGGCGATGATCATTCCCTCGATGAGGGAATGCGGGTTGGCGAAGAGGAGGGGGATGTCCTTGCAGGTTCCCGGCTCCGACTCGTCCGCGTTCACGACGAGGTAGTGCGGCTTTCCGTCGCCCTGCGGGATGAACTGCCACTTCATTCCGGTGGGGAAGCCCGCGCCGCCGCGCCCGCGCAGACCCGAGTCCTTCACGTAGGCGATGAGGTCGTCCGGGGTCATCGCGAGGGCCTTGCGCAGGCCCTCGTAGCCCTCGTGGCGCCGGTAGGTCTCCAGCGTCCACGACTGCGGCTCGTCCCAGAAGGCCGACAGGACGGGGGCGAGGAGCTTCTCCGGGCTGGTGCCTCCCCCGGCTTCCGGCCGGGAGGTGCCCCCATTGCTCAGTTCGGAGGACACGGTCATCACTCCCCTCCCTCGTTGGTGGTGTCGCCGCGGGACTCGCCCCGCGATGCGCCCCGCGGGTGCACGATCGAGGGGTGCGGGGACTCGCCGCGCGCGATGCGCAGTCCGATCAGGGAGGCGGGGCCGGCGCCGCCGCTCGCCTCGACCGCGCCCTCGCGCTCGTCGGGGAAACCGGCCAGGATCCGGGCGGTCTCCTTGTAGGTGCACAGCGGCGCGCCCCGGGTCGGCGAGACCTCGCGGCCCGCCAGCAGGTCGTCGACCATGGCCTTGGCGGATTCGGGCGTCTGGTTGTCGAAGAACTCCCAGTTGACCATCACCACGGGGGCGAAGTCGCAGGCCGCGTTGCACTCGATGTGCTCCAGCGTGACCTTGCCGTCGGGGGTGGTCTCGTTGTTGCCGACCCCGAGGTGCTGCTTGAGCTCGTCGAAGATGGCGTCGCCGCCCATGACCGCACACAGGGTGTTCGTACAGACGCCGACCTGGTAGTCGCCGGAGGGCTTGCGCCGGTACATCGTGTAGAAGGTGGCGACCGCCGTGACCTCGGCGGTGGTCAGGCCCAGCACCTCGGCGCAGAAGCGGATGCCGGTGCGCGAGACGTAGCCCTCCTCCGACTGGCACAGGTGCAGCAGCGGCAGCAGCGCGCTGCGGCTGTCGGGGTAGCGGGCGATGACCTCGGCGGCGTCCGCCGCGAGCCGCTCGCGCACCTCCGCCGGGAAGTCCGGGGCCGGCAGCTGCGGCATGCCCAGAGAAATGTCTGTCATCGGTCGACGCCTCCCATCACGGGGTCGATGGAGGCGACGGCGACGATGACGTCGGCGACCTGGCCGCCCTCGCACATCGCGGCCATGGCCTGCAGGTTGGTGAAGGACGGGTCGCGGAAGTGGACCCGGTAGGGGCGGGTGCCGCCGTCGGAGACGACGTGGACCCCGAGCTCGCCCTTGGGCGACTCGACGGCCGCGTACGCCTGCCCGGCCGGTACCCGGAAGCCCTCGGTCACCAGCTTGAAGTGGTGGATGAGGGCCTCCATGGAGGTGCCCATGATGTTCCGGATGTGGTCGAGCGAGTTGCCGAGGCCGTCCGGGCCCATCGCGAGCTGCGCCGGCCAGGCGATCTTCTTGTCGGCGACCATCACCGGGCCCGGCTCCAGCCGCTCCAGGCACTGCTCGACGATCCGCAGCGACTGGCGCATCTCCTCCAGGCGGATCAGGAACCGCCCGTAGGAGTCGCAGCTCTCGGTGGTCGGCACGTCGAACTCGTAGTTCTCGTAGCCGCAGTACGGGTCCGACTTGCGCAGGTCGTGCGGCAGGCCGGCGGAGCGCAGGATCGGGCCGGTGGCGCCCAGCGCCATGCAGCCGGTGAGGTCGAGGTAGCCGACGTCCTGCATGCGGGCCTTGAAGATGGGGTTGCCGGTGGCGAGCTTGTCGTACTCCGGCAGGTTCTTCTTCATGGTCTTGATGAACTCGCGCAGCTGGTCCACGGCGCCCGGGGGCAGGTCCTGCGCGAGGCCGCCGGGGCGGACGAACGCGTGGTTCATGCGCAGGCCGGTGATCAGCTCGAAGATGTCGAGGATCAGCTCGCGGTCGCGGAAGCCGTAGATCATGATCGTGGTCGCGCCCAGCTCCATGCCGCCGGTGGCGATGCACACCAGGTGGGAGGAGATCCGGTTGAGCTCCATCAGCAGGACGCGGATGACGGTGGCGCGGTCCGGGATCTGGTCGGTGATGCCCAGGAGCTTCTCGACGCCCAGGCAGTACGCCGTCTCGTTGAAGAACGGCGTCAGGTAGTCCATGCGCGTGACGAAGGTGGTGCCCTGCGTCCAGTTCCGGTATTCGAGGTTCTTCTCGATGCCGGTGTGCAGGTAGCCGATGCCGCAGCGGGCCTCGGTGACCGTTTCGCCGTCGATCTCCAGGATCAGGCGGAGCACGCCGTGGGTGGACGGGTGCTGGGGGCCCATGTTGACGACGATGCGCTCGTCGTCCGCCTTGGCCGCGGACTGGACGATCTCGTCCCAGTCGCCGCCGGTGACGGTGTAGACGAGGCCTTCGGTGGTCTCCCGGGAGGAGGCGTGGTTTGACGTTGACATCAGCTGTACGACCTCCGCTGGTCGGGAGCCGGGATCTGGGCGCCCTTGTACTCGACGGCGATGCCGCCGAGCGGGTAGTCCTTGCGCTGCGGGAAGCCCTGCCAGTCGTCCGGCATCATGATCCGGGTGAGGGCCGGGTGCCCGTCGAAGACCAGGCCGAAGAAGTCGTACGTCTCGCGCTCGTGCCAGTCGTTGGTCGGGTAGACGGAGACGAGCGAGGGGACGTGCGGGTCGCGGTCCGGTACGGACACCTCCAGCCGCACGATCCGGCCGTGGGTCAGCGAGCGCAGGTGGTAGACGGCGTGCAGTTCGCGGCCCTTGTCTTCGGGGAAGTGGACCCCGCTGACGCCGGTGCAGAGCTCGAAGCGCAGGGCCGGGTCGTCGCGCAGGGTCGCGGCGACGCGTACGAGGTGCTCGCGGGCGATGTGGAGAGTGAGCTCCCCCCGATCGACGACCACCTTCTCGATCGCGTTCTCCGGGAGCAGGCCCTGCTCATCCAGCGCGCCCTCCAGCTCGTCCACGACCTCGTCGAAGTACGAGCCGTAAGGCCGAGCGGACGCCCCCGGCAGGGTGATCGTCCGGACCAGGCCGCCGTAGCCGCTGGTGTCACCGCCGTTCGCGGCTCCGAACATGCCCTTGCGGACGCCGATGACCTCGGGGCCGCTCACGCGCGGGGCGGGGACGTTGTTGCCGTTGCCGCCGTTGGTGCCGTTCTCCGGCTCTTGGGTCTCGCTCACCGGAGCAGCCCCTTCATCTCGATGGTGGGGAGGGCCTTGAGGGCCGCCTCCTCCGCCTCACGGGCCGCCTCTTCCCGGTTCACGCCGAGCTTGCCGCCCTGGATCTTCTGGTGGAGCTTGAGGATCGCGTCCATCAGCATCTCGGGGCGGGGCGGGCAGCCGGGGAGGTAGATGTCCACCGGGACGATGTGGTCGACGCCCTGGACGATCGCGTAGTTGTTGAACATTCCGCCTGAAGATGCACAAACCCCCATGGAGATGACCCATTTGGGAGCGGGCATCTGGTCGTACACCTGCCGCAGCACCGGCGCCATCTTCTGGCTGACCCGGCCGGCCACGATCATCAGGTCGGCCTGGCGCGGGGAACCGCGGAAGACCTCCATGCCGAAGCGGGCCAGGTCGTACCGGCCGGCTCCGGTGGTCATCATCTCGATGGCACAGCAGGCGAGGCCGAAGGTCGCGGGGAAGACGGATGACTTGCGCACCCAGCCCGCGGCCTGTTCGACGGTGGTCAGCAGAAAGCCGCTCGGCAGCTTCTCTTCCAGTCCCATGGAAAATTCAGCCCCTCAGTCCCATTCCAGGCCGCCGCGGCGCCACACGTAGGCGTAGGCGACGAAGACGGTGAGCACGAAGAGCAGCATCTCGACGAGCCCGAAGATCCCCAGGGAGTCGAAGGTGACGGCCCAGGGGTAGAGGAAGACAACCTCGATGTCGAAGACGATGAAGAGCATCGCCGTCAGGTAGTACTTGATGGGGAAGCGGCCGCCGCCGGCCGGAACCGGAGTGGGCTCGATGCCGCACTCGTATGCCTCAAGCTTTGCCCGGTTGTACCGTTTTGGACCGATCAGCGTGGCCATGACCACGGAGAAGATCGCAAACCCTGCGCCGAGGGCGCCGAGCACGAGGATGGGCGCGTACGCATTCACGCTCCTCGCTCCTTCCAGTCGTCCTTGACCGTTGGACCGCCGCCGGCACCGCATGCCCCGCCTCGCGAAGATCACGCTTTTGATCGAGCGCTTGCATGTGAGGCAGTTCACAAGCCGGACTGCTGCGCATCTTATGCCCGCTCCTCTGTGATCTGCGACACGGGTTGCAACAACGAGTTTGTGATCTCCACCACCTGACGAACGATCATGAAGTCCAATGAGTGGTGATCTTCATACGTGAAGCATCCACATGATCACCAAAGGTGACATCTGACCTCGTTACCGCAGGTAGGAGGGGTGTTGCCCTATCAAATCGTGCCCCGTGCAGGCAAATTGGCAACACGGGCGCGGGAATGATAAAGGGATCGGCGTCATCCGGTCGGGGGAGCCCGCGCATACGGAGGTGGACACGGGGCAGACGGAGGGACGCGGGGCCCGTCATCCGTGTGCATCCGTTCACGAATCCCGGCGGTCGGTTCACAGCGAGATCACGACCGGGCCACAGCGTCCGCACAGCGTGACTCTTCTGTGACCTGCGCCACTCCCGATTCGTGACGGCGAAAGAGGGCTTGGCCATCTGTCCGGAGGGATGGTAGGCCGGGGATCAATACGGACTTATTGCGGAAACCCCATGATCACAGCCTTGTGAGCGCCTGTCCGTTTCGCCCGATACGGCGTCAATGAGAAGCGCGACGCGCCCGGTTCGCGCCCTTCGCGCACAACTGTGGCGCAGACCACGTTTCTTGAAGGGACCCCGGGGCCCCTGATAGCGGTTGTCCTCATGTCCACCACCGCTCACATACCCAGCCACCGGAAGCCCCGCCGCAGCGCCTCGAAGCTCGCGGTCCGCGCCGGAGTTGCCGGTGGCGTCCTCAGCACCCTGGCCATGGCCGGCACCGCGAGCGCGTCCCCGTCCGCAGAGCCCGTGGCCGAGACGACGCTCGAAATGCCGGTCCTCAACCTGGACCTGGCCGCCGAGGTCTCCTCCGCCGTCACCACCGCCGCCGAGAACACCCGCGCGGCCGCCGTCGAGGGCGAACTGACCGCCCAGGAGGAGAGCGCCCGTACCGGCGCCGCCGCCGAGGCGAAGAAGGCCAAGGAAGACGCCCAGCAGAAGGCCGACGCCGAGAAGAAGGTCCAGGAAGAGGCGGCCCGCAAGGCCGAGGCCGAGCGTGCCAACCGCTCCACCGCCCGCGCCTCCCTGTCGACCAAGTCCTCCTCGGGCTCGACCTCCAGCGACGGTTCCGGCGCCTCCGTGGCCGCCCCGGCCACCGGCTCCGCCGCGGCCATCGTGAACTTCGCCCGCGCGCAGGTCGGCAAGGCGTACGTCATGGGCGGCACCGGCCCGTCCTCGTTCGACTGCTCCGGCCTCGTCCAGGCCGCCTACCGCCAGGCCGGCATCTCCCTGCCGCGCATGTCCCAGGCGCAGTCCTCGGCCGGCACGTCCGTCTCGCTCAACGCCCTGCAGCCGGGCGACATCCTGTACTGGGGCTCCAAGGGCAGCGCGTACCACGTGGCCATCTACGTCGGCGGCGGCAAGTTCGTCGGCGCGCAGAACCCCAGCACGGGCATCGTCGAGCGCAACCTGAGCTACGACAAGCCGACGGGCGCCGTGCGCGTCCTCTGAGCCGTCGTCCGCGCGCTCTCTGGCGTCACGAAGGGCCGGTACTCCCCCGCTCGGGGGTGGAGTACCGGCCCTTCGTCTTGCCCGGGGGCGGCTTGGGCCCGCCTCGGGGCCACCTCGGGCCACTTCGGGCCTCCTCGGCCCGTCTCGGGCCGTCTCGGGGGCGCGCGGGGCGTGTGCGGCGCGTGTGGGGCGTCCCTCGGCTCAGCCCAGGCCCGCCGCCAGCTTGAAGCGGGCCTCGCGCTGCCGCTTGTAGAGGGCGAGCGTCTCCGCGTGCTCCTCCACCAGCCGCTCCTGGTACGCCTTCTCGACGGCGGCCCAGATCCCGACGAGGTTCACCTCGCGCTTGCACGCGACATCGGCCTTGGCCGCGCTGACGGCCTTGGGTCCGCCCCTGTCGCTCTCCAGGCCCAGCTTCTCGACGACGTCATGACGACGTAGGCGCTGTCGCTCAGCTGCGGGGCCGGCAGCTTGGGCGGCTTTCCCTCGCCGGCGGACTTGTCGTATCCGTGGGCTGCCGCGAACGCCGGATCGGCCGACCCGAAGAGGTACCGGTGCCGGTCCTCTGCCTCTCCGCCCCCGGCCTCGGCCGACTTCACCCCGTCGTAGGCGAACCCGTACCGGGCCATGCACCGGGAGACCAGCACCTGCTGTGCCTGGCCCATCCGGATCCGCTCGGCCTCGGTGTCCGTGTACGCGTCCATCGGAAAGGACAGTCCGGCCGTCGGCGGGTTGACCGCCACGGGCCCGAGCTTCGGCTCGCCGCCCTCGGCGCCACCGGTACCGGAGCAGCCGGCCAGGAGCCCGGCCGCCAGCAGGACGGTCCATTGGCGGCGGGCGGTTCCCATCGGGTGGGCTCCCTATTTCGGCTTCCGCTCAAGCGGTGGCCGAAGACACAATCCAGTCCGCCGGAGTTATAGAAAAGTCCGAACCCGAATTCCGGATATCCGCCCACCCGGCCGGGATTCAACAGCCCGACGCGTCCGCGGGCAAGCCCCTTCTTGCCTGATGGACGTTCAAATTCGTTGACTGGCAGGTAGCTTGCGGCACTTGACCGCGCTGCCTACTATCACTCGATTCCTACTTCTACCGCTGCAAGGGAAATCCCGACGTGCGCGCACGCCATCTGGCTCCACTGCTCCTCATATGCGTTTCGCTGGCGGCCTGTGGAGCCGAGAAAGGGGAGCCGAAGGCAAGTGACAGTCCGCCGCCCACCGCAGCGGACATCGCTTATCACGACTGTCTCAAGGGGCAGGGCCTGAAGATCGTGTACACGGACTACGGGGCACCGCGCGTGGACAAGACGCAGCCCATCGAAAAGGTCGAGGCGGGCCAGCGGGCCTGCGCCGACAAGCTCCCGCCGCAGGCCGCCCCGCAGCAGGCCGGCCCCGAGGTCATCGCCGCCGGGCAGAAGAAGACCGACTGCATGCGGGCCGAGGGCGTCTCCTGGTACCCGGACCCCGACCCGGTGACGGGCGAGTTCACCGATGTCGGGCTCACCGATGAACAGCGGGGCAGCCTGAAGCGGGACCACGCGGACGCCCTGCGGAAGTGCCTCGGCGCCAGGTAGACGGGTGGGGCCCCGGCCCAAACGGCCGGGGCCCCGCGCTCACGCCGTCAGACCAGCGAAGCCGCCAGCTTGAAGCGGGCGTCGCGCTGCTTCTTGTAGAGGGCGAGCGTCTCCGCGTGCTCCTCCACCAGCTGCCCCTGGTACGCCGTCTCCACCGCCGCCCAGACGCCCACCAGGTTCACCTCGCGCTTGCACCTGACGTCGGCTCCGGCGACGGCGACCGCCTTGGGACCGGCCTTGTCGTCCTCCAAGCCCAGCTTCCCCGTCACGTCGTACGGGGTCTCCACCCCGCCGTACCCGGCCTTGGACATGCAGTCGGACCAGCCCTTCAGCACGGCGGCCACCCGGGAGTCCCGCTGCGACCGGGTGTGCGCCTCGGAGGCGAGCCCGAAGGAGAAGAGCAGGTCGACGCTGTCCTTGGTGGGCGCGTACAGCTTGCGGTACCCCTCCCGCAGGCAGCCGCCGGCCGGCACCTTCTGCCCGCCGGCCTCGACCCCGCTGTCGGCCTTGTCGGCCTCCTCCTGGGTCTTCGGATCCGGGCCGGAGGGAACCTTCTCGCCCGGCCGGGTCCCGAACAGCACGGCGGCCGCGCTCTCGGTGAGCTGCGGCGGAGCCGGCTTCGCCGTGCGCGGGCCCCCCGCGGTGTCGTCGTAGCCGTGCGCCGCCGCCTGCGCGGGGTCCGCCACCCCGAACAGGTTCCGGTGCCGATCCTCGTCATCGCCGGAGGCCCCGGTCCGCGCCGACGGATCCTCGTACGTGAACCCGTACCGGGCCATGCACTGAGCCGTCAGCCGGTCCTGCACCCCGTCCATCCGCCGGGTCTCGGCGGCGGAGTCGGTATAGGCGTCCAGGGGCAGGGAGATGGCCGAGGTGGCGGGGTTCGCCGCGACGGGGCCGAGGGCAGGTTCGCGGCCGTCCTTGCCCTTCCCCCCGCCGGCGTCGGCGCAGCCTCCCAGCAGGGTGACGGCTGCCGTCAGAACGGCGGTGGTGAGGGCCTGGCGGCGCCGGGCGGGAGACATGAGCGGTTCCTTCGGGGTTCTGGCGGCTTAGTACCACTCCAGGGAGCTGATCGAGTTCTTGAAGTTGCTGGAAGCGTCACCGGTCCAGCCCTTCGGGACCGAGCCCCGGATTCCGCTGTAGTTGCTGTTCGTGTAGACGTACCGGCCGTAAACGTCCAGGTTCTTGTACGAGTAGGTGTTGTCGTTCACGTTCTGACCGCGGCCACCGCAGCCCGCCGGACCGGTGAAGTAGTCGTTGGTGAGGTTGGGGTCGTCGTTGTTGCTGTCGAAGACGCAGCCCTGCTGACCGGCGTCCCAGTACAGGCCGAACTCGAACTGCTCCAGGTACCCGTCGTGCACCCACGCCGAAGCGGGCGAGGCCGTCGTCACCAGCAGGGCGGCGGCAATGGCCGCAGGGGCAGCCGCGAAACGCAGTGCGCGCAGGTTCTTGTTCATTCGCACATTCCTCACCATAGGAAGAGACAACAGGGCTGAGTCGCCAACGGCCTGACGCCTGGCGGGAGTTAAATACAGTCAAGATCCGGACACAAGCTCAAATCTCAATCGACGGACAGTCAAAAAGCTGTTTTGAGACGGGACTTGCCCACCCCGGAAACCCTCCCTAGGATCACGAATCGCGTTCGCACGTCACGTCACGTCACTCTGCGGCGCCCTCATCCAGATGCCACTTCGGGGGAGCGCCCTTCATGCGCAAGTACGTGCCCGCCACAGCCCTTGCCCTGGCCCTCGCGCTCAGCGCGTGCTCCGGTGACAAAGAGCCTTCGGCGAGCGATAGTCCTCCGCCCGGCAAGGCGGAGATCGCCTACTACGACTGCCTCGAGGACCACGGCGTGGCCATCGTCCACACCGACTCCGGTGCACTCCGCGTGGACAAGGACAAGCCGCTCGACAAGCTCCCCGCCGCCCAGAAGGCCTGCGAGGACAAGGCCCCGACGCCGCCCTCCCCCGAGAAGGCCGACCCCAAGCTGCTGGCCGCCGCGCAGAAGGAGGCCGCGTGCCTGCGGGCCGAGGGCGTCTCCTGGTACCCGGACCCGGATCCGGTCACCGGCCGGTGGCCCGACTTCTCCCCGGAGCAGGCGGCCGAACTCAGGACGAAGCACATCGAAGCGGTCCGCTCGTGCCGGCAGGAAAGGAATCCCGGCGGCCAGAGCGTGGTCGGCGGGTGAGCGAGCTGCGGGACGTCGTGGAAGACGTACGGAGCTCCGCGCCGGCCTCCGCCGCCGAGGCGGACCGGAGCGGTCTCGCCCGGGGGCGGCGCGTGGTGCTCGGCGTGGTGGCCGGGGCCGCGCTCATGGCCGTCGGCGGGCTGCTGGCCACCGCGGTGGTGAAGTCCCCGGCGCAGGTGGCCGCGGAGACCGGGCCGCCCGTGCAGGGGCCGCTGACCGCGGAGGTCGAGCGGCGGGTGCTCGCGCAGACCGTGGTGATGCGCGGGACCGTGGTCGCCGACCAGAGCATCGAGGTGTCCCCGCAGCCCCGTTCCGGCGAGGGCGCGGGCACGCCCGTGGTGACCAAACTGCCGCTCAAGGCCGGGGACGCGGTCGCCGCCGGGCAGCTGCTGGCCGAGGTGTCGGGGCGGCCCGTGTTCACCCTCAAAGGCACCCTGCCCGTCTACCGCGACCTCAAGCCGGGTGCCACCGGCGACGACGTCGCGCAGTTGCAGCAGGCGCTGCGGGAGCTCGGACACGGCACCGGCTCCGACCCCAAGGGCTTCTTCGGCCCGGGCACCAAGGCCGCGCTCGCCGCCCGCTACCGGGCCATCGGCTACGACCCGCTGCCCGCGGTGGCGGACGGCGGCGAGGCCCTCAAGGCCGCGCGGGAGGCCGTACGGTCGGCCGAGTGGGCCGTCGAGGACGCCGAGAACGCCCGCGCGGGCCAGGCGGCGGCTCCCGGCGCCACCGCCGCACCCGGCGGGAAGACGGCCGGCGCCGACGGCGGGAAGACCGCCGGGACCGACGGCGGGAAGACCGCCGGGACCGGCGGCGGCTCCGGCGATGCCGACCGTACGGCCTCCCGCGCCCGCCAGGCACTCACCGACGCCCGGACCCGGCTGGCCACGGCCGAGGCCGCCGACGGGCCGATGCTGCCCGCCGCCGAGACCGTGTTCCTCGGGGCCTTCCCCGCCCGCGTCAGCGGGGTCGGCGGCCGCGTCGGCGGACCCGTGTCCGGGTCGGTGCTCACGCTGTCCGCCGGGGAACTCGTCGTCGAGGCCTACCTGAAGGACGACAAGAAGCAGCTGCTGCGCGCCGGAATGGCGGTGACGGTCTCCTCCGAGGTCGCCGGCACCGACGCCCGGGGCAAGGTCTCCGCGGTCGCCACCGAGCGGTCCTCCGGCCCGCCGGCCGGACAGCAGCCCGACCAGAACGCCCAGGGGGCCGGCCAGGGCGGCGCCGCCCAGGGCAAGAGCGGCGGCGCCGATCTCGGCTACCGGATGGTGGTCCGCGCCGACCAGCCGCTGCCCGCCGGATTCGCCGGGCAGGACGTGCGGCTGACCATCGAGTCCGCCTCCACCGACGGCGAGGCCCTCGTCGTCCCGGTCACCGCCGTCTCCGCCGGCGCGGACGGCCGTACGGTCGTCACCGCCGTGGCAGCCGACGGCACGCAGCGGCGCATAGAGGTGCGCACCGGCACCAACGGCGACGGCTACGTGGCCGTGAGCCCGGTACAGGCCGGTGCGCTCGCCGCGGGCACCCGGGTCGTCATCGGCGTCGCCCCGAAGGGGACCGCCAGGTGAGGTTCCCGTTCCCCCGCCCGCGCCGTACCGGATCCGGCGGGCCCCCGGATCCGGCTGCCCCCGATGCATCTGATGCACCTGATGCACTTGATCTCCCCGGTGCCGCGGACACTGCCGACACCCCCGGCACCCCCGGCACCCCCGACACCCCCGGCACCCCCGGCACCCCCGGCACCCCCGGCACCCCCGGCACCCCCGGCACCCCCGGCACCCCCGTCATCGAGTTCCGGGGGGTCGCGCTCACCTATCCCGGGCCGCCGCCCGTGGAGGCCCTCAAGCCCTGCGAACTGATCGTGCACCGCGGCGAGTTCGTCACCATCGTGGGCCCCTCCGGCTCGGGCAAGTCCACCTTCCTGAACGTCGCCGGGCTCCTCGACTCCCCGACCGCCGGCCACTACCTCCTCGACGGCATCGACACCGCCGGGCTCCCCGACCGCGACCGGACCGCCCTGCGCGGCCGCCGCATCGGCTTCGTCTTCCAGTCCTTCCACCTCCTGCCCCACCGCTCGGCCCTGGAGAACGTCGCCCTCGCCATGCTCTACACCTCGGTCCCCCGCGCGGAGCGCCTCACGCGGGCCCGCGAGGCCCTCGAACAGGTCGGCCTCAGCCACCGGGAGACCGCCGTCCCCGGCCGCCTCTCCGGCGGCGAGCGCCAGCGCGTGGCCATCGCCCGCGCCCTCGTCGGCCGGCCCTCGCTGCTGCTGTGCGACGAGCCGACCGGCAATCTGGACTCCGCCAACGCCGCCTCCGTCCTGACCCTGCTGGACGAACTGCACGCCGCGGGGATGACCGTCATGGTGATCACCCACGACACCGAGGTCGCCGCGCGCGGCCGCCGGACCGTCACCGTCCGCGACGGCCTGCTGCGCGAGCAGGTGGCCGCGTGAGGGTGGATCCGACCCGGCTGTCCGTACGCGACGCCCTCGCCGAGGCCGTCGCCGGCATGCTGCGCCGCCCCGGCCGGGCCGTGCTCACCGCGCTCGGGACGGTGCTCGGCGTCGGCAGCTTCGTGGCCGTGCTGGGCCTGACCGCCACCATCTCCTCCCAGATCGACGGCCGGTTCAACGTCCTGACCGCCACCGAGGTGACCGTCGAGGACATCGCCGGCCGGCAGAACGAGTTCGCCGGTCCCGGCTTCCCTGCCGACGCCGAGCAGCGGCTGCGCGCCGTCGCGGGCATCCGCAGCGCCGGGGTCATGTGGACCGTGCGGCTGGACTCGACGACCACCGTCGGCGCCCTGCCCTCCGGCGGCGGCAACGCCGCCACCGGCATCAGCGTCGTCGCCGCCTCCCCCGGGGCCGTCGCCGCGCTCGTGCCCACCCTCCAGGAGGGGCGGCTCTACGACGACTTCGCCGAGCGGAGCCGCCAGCACGTCGTGCTCATCGGCAGCGGCGTCGCCGAACGGCTCGGCATCACCACCCTGGCCACCCGGCCCGCCCTCTACATCGGCCAGGAGCCCTTCACCGTCGCCGGCATCCTCGCCGACGTCGAGCGCAAGCCGGAGAACCTGCTGTCGGTGCTCGTGCCCCGGGCCACCGCCGAGGAGCTGTGGGGCCCTCCCCCGCCGGCCGCCGCGAGCATGCTGATCGCCGCCGAACTCGGCGCCGCCCGCCAGGTCGCCGACCTCGCCCCGCTGGCGCTGCGCCCCGACCATCCCGAGTACCTCAAGGCCGTACCGCCCCCGGATCCGCGGATGCTGCGCTCCGGCGTGACCTCAGACCTGAGCGCGCTCTTCCTGCTGCTCGCCGGGATCTGCCTGGTCATCGGCGCCGTCGGGATCGCGAACACCACCCTGGTCGCCGTGCTGGAGCGGACCGCCGAGATCGGGTTGCGCCGGGCCCTCGGCGCCCGCGGCCGGCACGTCTCCGCCCAGTTCCTCACCGAGTCCGCGACGCTGGGCGCGCTCGGCGGCCTGGTCGGCACGTCCCTGGGCGAGCTGACCGTGGTCGCCGTCTCCCTGGCCCGCGACTGGACCCCGGTGATCCACCCCGCCACCGTCGCCGCGGCCCCGCTCGCCGGGCTGGTCACGGGGCTGCTGGCCGGGCTCTATCCCGCCTGGCGGGCAGCCCGTATCGAACCGGCCGAGGCCCTGCGAAGATAGCGGCTGCGCGCCTGACCCTCAGACCGCAGCCCGACCCTGGAGGTGGTGGTCCGTGAGCACCAAGCCGTACGAGTACCACGGCACCGGCGGCGGGGCCGCCGTTCCGGCCGCCCTCGGGCTCTGCCTCCTCGCGGTCGGCGGCTGGCTGCTGACCACCGCCCGCCCCTGGCAGAAGCCGGGCCACCCGCTCACCCTGGGCCTCGGCTGGAGCGCCTCGGGGGTGCTGCTGATCTGCGGGCTGGTGCTGATGGCCCGGTGCGTGCGCACGGTGCACGGCGCGGACGCCGAACCGGGCCGGGCCGGGGAAACCCCCGCCCGACCCGCGGACCAGTAGCCCTCGTCAGGCCTTCGGGGCCACCTTCGACAGGCCGTTGATGATGCGGTCCATCGCGTCGCCGCCCGTCGGGTCGGTCAGGTTGGCCAGCATCTTCAGCGTGAACCGCATCAGCACCGGGTGCGTCAGGCCGCGCTGCGTGGCGATCTTCATGACCTTCGGGTTGCCGATCAGCTTCACGAAGGCGCGGCCCAGGGTGTAGTAGCCGCCGTAGGTCTCCTTCAGGACCTTCGGGTAGCTGTGCAGGGTCAGTTCGCGCAGCGCGGGGGTGGCGCGGGAGTGGGCCTGGACGATGACGTCGGCCGCGATCTGGCCCGACTCCATGGCGTAGGCGATGCCCTCGCCGTTGAACGGGTTGACCAGGCCGCCCGCGTCACCGACGAGCAGCAGGCCCTTGGTGTAGTGCGGCTGCCGGTTGAAGGCCATCGGCAGGGCCGCGCCGCGGATCGGCTGCGTCATGTTCTCGGGGGTGTAGCCCCAGTCCTCCGGCATGGACGCGCACCAGGCCTTGAGGACCTCGCGCCAGTCCAGCTCCTTGAAGGCGGAGGAGGAGTTGAGGATGCCGAGGCCGACGTTGGACGTGCCGTCGCCCATGCCGAAGATCCAGCCGTAGCCGGGCAGCAGCCGGTCCTGGGGGCCGCGCCGGTCCCACAGCTCCAGCCAGGACTCCAGGTAGTCGTCGTCGTGGCGGGGCGAGGTGAAGTACGTACGGACGGCCACGCCCATGGGCCGGTCCTCGCGCCGGTGCAGGCCCATCGCGAGGGACAGGCGCGAGGAGTTGCCGTCGGCGGCGACGACGAGCGGGGCGCTGAAGGTGACCGGGGTCTTCTCCTCGCCGAGCTTCGCCTGCACGCCGGTGATGTGCCCGGTGCGGGGGTCGCGGACGGGCTCGCCGACGTTGCAGCGCTCGTAGAGGCGGGCGCCGGCCTTCTGCGCCTGGCGGGCCAGGGTCTCGTCGAAGTCGTCGCGCTTGCGGACCAGTCCGTAGTCCGGGTAGGAGGCGAGTTCCGGCCAGTCCAGCTGGAGCCGCTGCCCGCCGCCGATGATGCGCAGGCCCTTGTTGCGGAGCCAGCCGGCCTCTTCAGAGATGTCGATGCCCATCGACACCAGCTGCTTGGTGGCGCGGGGCGTCAGGCCGTCACCGCAGACCTTCTCCCGGGGGAAGGCCGTCTTCTCCAGGAGCAGGACGTCCAACCCGGCCTTGGCGAGGTAGTACGCGGTGGTCGAGCCGGCGGGCCCGGCCCCGACGACGATCACGTCCGCGGAGTGTTCGGAGAGGGGCTCGGTCACGGCGGGATCTCCCGAAGGCTCGATTAGCTCGATAAAGGGTGCCCATTGGCACCGGACATGTGCAGTCTATGCAGCGAGAGAGATCACGATCCGAAGGGCTGCCCTGATGACCACCTCGCCGACCCGGCCGCTGCCCGTGGTACAGCTCCGCGTGCCCACCGACGAGGACGCGCACGCCTGGCACCGCGTCTTCGACGACCCCGACGTCATGGAGTTCCTCGGCGGTCCGGCCGAACCGTCCGTGTACGAGGAGATCACCGCGCGGCAGCGCATGCACGACGCACAGCTCGGCTACTGCCTGTGGACGCTGCTGGACGCGGAGGGCGCGGTGCTCGGCTTCACCGGCGCCCAGCCGTGGCCCCGGGAGAAGGCGTGGGGGCCGGTCGGCGAGATCGAGATCGGCTGGCGGCTGGCCCGGACGGCATGGGGCCAGGGCTACGCGTATGCCGCTGCGCTGGCGACGCTGGAGCGGGTCCGGGCGGCCGGTGTTCCGCACGTGGTGGCGATGATCAACGACGAGAACGCGCGGTCGATCGCGGTGGCGGAACGCCTCGGCATGACCCTGGCCGACCGCTTCCCCCTCCCGGGCGGCACCCGCGTCGGCCGCCGCTACGAACTGACGCTCGCGCGGGGGTGAGGAAGGGGCGGGGCGAGGAAGGGGCGGGGGCGGGGGCGAGGAACGGGCCGGGTGTACGGGTTCACGCGTGAGCGGGACTTTTACCCCCTCGGGTCCCCGCCCTGGGCCGGTGGTTGCCTACCCGCCCCCCCGGCCTGCTGGTCGGTGGCTTCGGGGGTCGGGACCCAAGCGGGGGGCATCAGGGAGGGTTTGGGGGTTTCCCGTCAGTCTCATCGTCTCTCCGTGTCGGGCCGGCCTGTCAAGGGCGCTCCTTCGTCGCGTCGCTTCGCGATGGCCTTCGGCCACCCTTGACAGACCGTCCCGCCACGGAAATACGAAGACTGCCGGGAACCCCCCAAAAGAACGGCACGGGTCAGAGAGACCGGGGGCGGGGCGATCAGGGAGCGACTGCCCGTTCCCGGTCCATCCGGACCCCCGCCCGGGGCCGATAGGCATGCATGTTCCGGGTCGGGGGCGGCCCTACCTGCACCAAACAGCGGCGAGAAGCCCATCCGGAGCCGCAGACGCGTCAAATCGCTACGCGCTCCTATCGGCTTGGCGTCCGGCGGCCGTCTGGGGCTGGGAATAGGCCGCCACTAATCGCTACGCGGCTGAGGTGATCTGGCGGCGATCGGACCGGCATGGGCTGGACATAGGCCGCCCACGAGGGTGTGGGTGTGGGGGCTGGTGGGCGCCTGCGGGCGGTCGGCGGGGCGCCCACCTGCAGACGACGTGCCGTGGGCAGGCGTCTGCGACCAGTTGGCGGACCCACCAGCAGAAGAGGTCCCGTGGGCAGGCGCCTGCGGGCAGTTGGAAGCACCCACCGGTAAGACGTGTGATGGATATCCGTCTGCGGGTAGTTGGCAGCGACCACCGGTAGGAGATGTGCCGTGGGTGAGTGTTTGCGGGTAGCGCGCGGCGCCCAGCCCGCACCAGAAGTGCCCGTGAGGGGGCCTGCGGGCAGTTGGTGGCGCTCATCGGTAGGTCCAGTGCGGTGGGCGGGTGCCTGCCGGTAGTTGGCGGGCGCTCACCGGCACAAGAAGTGTCCAGCGGTGGGCGGATGCGGCAGGTTGCTCGCGCTCACCGGCGCCAGGAGTGCCCGTGATGGGCGCCTGCGGCAGGTTGGTGGCGGTCGCAGCCGTGAGACGGACTGTCGGGGGCGTCTGCGGCCGGATTTGTCGTGGAGAAGTGCCCAGATGGAGCCGGATGCCGGACTTTTCAACCTCACACTCCGCCAAGGCGCTTGGCGGCCTCCAATCCGCCGCCAAATCGGCACAAACTACCCGCTGTCGCCGTCTCGGGGACGCTTGTAGCGATCTCGGGCGGCTTATGTCCAGCCCATGGCGAGCTGATCGCCGCCAGATCACCCCAGCCGCGTAGCGATTAGTGGCGGCCTATTCCCAGCCCCAGACGGCCGCCGGACGCCAAGCCGCGAGGAGCGCGTAGCGATCTGACGCGTCCACCCGCCTGACCTGCCGCTAACCCTCTCTGGCCGCTGTCTGATGACACTTCGGCCGCCCCCGACCCGGAACATCCATGCCTATCCGCCCCGGGCGGAAGTCTCCCTGGCGCCCGCGCCCCCACCCCTGCCCAGCCTGGGTGGTGGGCAGTGGCATGCCCCGGGAACCAGGCAGCCCATCCCTGATCTCCCTGCCCCGGTCTCTCCGCCCCGTGCCGTTCTTTTGGGGGGTTCCCGGCAGTCTTCGTATTTCCGTGGCGGGACGGTCTGTCAAGGGTGGCCGAAGGCCATCGCGAAGCGACGCGACCGCAGGGAGCGCCCTTGACAGGCCGGCCCGACACGGAGAGACGATGAGACTGACGGGAAACCCCCAAACCATCCCTGATGCCCCCCGCTTGGGTCCCGACCCCCGAAGCCACCGATCGGCATGGCAGGCAAGCCGGGGGCGGGTGGGCAACCGCCGGCCCAGTGCGGGGACCCGAGGGGGTAAAAGTCCCGCACACGCGTGAACCCGTACACCCGGCCCGTTCCTCGCCCCCAACCCCCTAGAACACCGACAGCCCCGTCAGCGTCGTGAAGCGGTCGAGGGCGGCGACGCCCGCGACGGAGTTGCCCTGCGCGTCCAGGCCCGGGCTCCAGACCGCCACCGTGCACTGCCCCGGCACGACCGCCACGATGCCGCCCCCCACCCCGCTCTTGCCCGGCAGCCCGACCCGGTAGGCGAACTCGCCCGCCGCGTCGTACGTCCCGCACGTCAGCATCACCGCGTTGATCTGCTTCGCCTCGCTCCGCGTCAGCAGCCGCGACCCGTCCGCCCGCAGCCCGTGCCGCGCCAGGAAGCGCGCGGCACGCGCCAGGTCCGCGCAGCTCATCTCGATGGAGCACTGCCAGAAGTAGTGGTCCAGCAGCGCCGGCACCGGGTTGTCGATGTTGCCGTACGAGGCCATGAAGTGGGCGACGGCGGCGTTCCGGTCGCCGTGCTCGTGCTCGGAGGCCGCGACCTCGGCGTCGAAGGCGACGTCCGGGTTCCCGCTCTCCTCCCGCAGGAACCGCAGCAGTTCGCTGCTCGCGTCACCCGTCAGCGTCTGGAGCCGGTCCGTCACCACGAGCGCCCCCGCGTTGATGAACGGGTTGCGCGGGATGCCGTTCTCGTACTCCAGCTGCACGAGGGAGTTGAAGGGGTTGCCGGAGGGCTCCCGGCCCACCCGCTCCCACAGGCTGTCGCCGCCCTCCGCCAGCGCGAGCGCCAGCGCGAAGACCTTGGTGATGGACTGGGTGGAGAAGGGGACCTGCCAGTCCCCCACCCCGAAGACGTTGCCGTCGAGGTCGACGATCGCCATCCCGAACCGCCGCGGCTCCACGGACGCGAGCGCCGGGATGTACTCGGCGGGCGTGCCGCTGCCGATCAGCGGGACGATGTCCTCCGCGACCTGCTCCAGCAGCGTTTGGTAGTCCACCGCGGGCTACTGCTTCGTGCCGCGGTGCAGCGCCACGATGCCGCCGCTCAGGTTGCGCCAAGCGACCTTGCCCCAGCCGGCCTTCTGCAGCAGCGCGGCCAGCGCGGGCTGGTCCGGCCACTCGCGGATGGACTCGGCGAGGTACACGTACGCGTCGGGGTTGGAGGAGACGGCGCGGGCCACGGGCGGCAGGGCCCGCATCAGGTACTCCGTGTACACGGTCCGGAAGGGGGCCCACGTCGGCTGCGAGAACTCGCAGATGACGACCTGGCCGCCGGGCTTGGTCACCCGGTACAGCTCGCGCAGGGCGGCGTCGGTGTCCTGGACGTTGCGCAGCCCGAAGGAGATCGTCACGGTGTCGAAGACGCCGTCCTTGAAGGGGAGCTTCGTCGCGTCGCCCGCGGTCAGCGGGAGCCAGGGGTTGCGCTTCTTGCCCTCGCGCAGCATGCCGAGCGAGAAGTCGCAGGGGACCACGTACGCGCCGGTGGCGGCGAAGGGCAGCGAGGAGGTCGCGGTGCCCGCGGCCAGGTCGAGGACGTGCTGTCCGGGACGCGCGCCGACCGCCTTGGCGACCTCCTTGCGCCAGAGCCGGGCCTGGCCGAGGGAGAGGACGTCGTTGGTGAGGTCGTAGTTCGCCGCGACCCCGTCGAACATGGAGGCGACTTCGTGCGGCTGCTTGTCCAGGGAAGCGCGGGTCACTGGCGTTCGCCCCTCGGTGTGCGATGCGGATGGATGCGGATCTGCGGGTACGGACCCATCCTCTCAGGCCCCGCCGCGTCCCCGGGGTACCGGCCCGAGGTACTGATGGCCCGGGGGCGTGCGCGAAGGGCCTGCCCGAAGGACTGGCCCGAAGGACAGTTGCATTCCGGCCCCTCCGCCACGTTGACTGGGGCGGGTGCGGCCCGGTGACGGTCACCCGCCGGATCATGGGCCTGACCAGCCGGATCTGTGGCGGCCGCCATGAACAGAGGGCTCACGATGCCGGCAGGCCATTCCAGCGGCCGCTCCCGCACCAGTCCGCGCGCCCAGCGCCGGGCGGAGCGGCGCAAGCGGCTGCGGCGCACGATCATCCTCGGCTCGGCGGCACTCGCCGCCGTCTCGGCGACCGCCTACGCGGTCGTGCCGGGGGACGAGACCGCCGGCTCCGCGGACGACCGGGCGGCGGTCCAGCCGGACCGGCCGCAGGACGGAACGCCCTCCGGGGGCTCGGACGCCGCCCCGCAGGGCGGCAAGCAGGCAGCTGCTCCGGGCCCTGCCTCCCCCGCACCCTCCAAGCCGGCCGCCGGCTCGCCCACGCCCTCCCCCGGCGGCTCCGGCGCGCCCTCGGCACCCGTCCCGGTCTCCGGGCCCGGCACCTTCAAGTCCTCCGCCACCTCCGGCAGTCCCCAGGGCAAGGGGACCGTGCGCCGCTGGCGGATCGAGGTCGAGGAGGGCAGCGGGGTGGACCCGGACTCCGCCGCCCGCTCCGTCGAGTCGATCCTCGCGGACCCGCGCGGCTGGACCAGGGACCCGGCGTACGCCTTCCAGCTCGCGGGACCGGGCCAGCCGGTGGACTTCACCGTGAAGATCGCGACGCCCACGACCACCGACCGGCTGTGCGAGGTGGTGACCCCCGAGCTGATCGGCGAGACCAACTGCCGTGCCGGGCACACCGTCGTGGTCAACCTCAAGCGGTGGCAGGAGGGATCCCCGCAGTTCAGCGGGCCGGTGGAGGAGTACCGGGCGCTGATCGTCAACCACGAGGTCGGGCACGAGATAGGCCGCGACCACGAGACCTGCCCCGGCCCGGGCAAGCCCGCGCCCGCGATGATGCAGCAGATCAAGGGGCTGCTCGGCTGCAAGGCGAATGCCTGGCCGTACGACGCGAACGGAACTTATCTGTCCGGCCCACGCGTCCCATAACCGGGAGAGCCGGCCCACCGGATGGGCCGGCCCGGGGGCCTGGGAGTGGAAACCGTGCGCGTCGTCAGCTTCAGCGTTCCCGCGTGGTTCCCCTCGTACGACGCGCAGGACTCGGACTCGCACGACGCGCAGGCGCCCCGGCAGGCCCAGCTCACCGAGCAGGAGTCCGCGGTGTTCCTGTGCCTGGCCACCGGCGCCTCGAACGCGGAGCTCGCCGCCGAGCTGCAACTGTCCGTCAGCACGGTCAAGTTCCACGTGGTGAACATACGCGCGAAGCTGGGCGGGATCAGCCGCCTCCAGGCCTGCCTTCTCGCCGCCCTCGCCCGTGTGGACGGCCAGGCCCGCGAGGAGGACTCCCTCAGCGGCGGCGGTGCAGCAGCCGGCCCCCGATGACGGTGGCCACGCAGCTGGTCGCGCCCTGCGCCGGCAGCGCCCCCGGATCCTCCACGGCGAAGACCGCGAAGCGGGCCGGGGCGCCCGGTTCCAGGACCCCGTAGAAGGCCTCCTCGGCCGCGTCCCGCCCCGCGAAGGGGTCCAGGGAGGGGGTCGGCGTCGGGGCCGCCGGCGGCAGGACGGTGAGCCCCGAGCGGACCACCGCCGTGCGCACCGCCGGGATCGTGAAGCGGCCGGTGACCGCCACCACCCCGCGGGCCAGGAGCTTCTGGGTGCCCCGCCGGGCGCTGTTGCCCCACCGCGCCTCGGTCATCTTCAGCGCTTCCAGCTCCGCTTCCCCGCTGATCGGGTCGCCGCCGAGCTCGGCGACCTCGTACGGGTCGTCGGGGTAGTACGTCCGCTCCAGCAGCACGTCCCCGCCGCGCACCAGCAGCCCCGGGGTGAGGACCCCGGGCCAGCGGCGGGTCCGCGCGTGCGGATAGTCCGCGGCGATGTCCGCGAACGGCCCCACGCGGGCGATCCGGTCGCCCTCGACGAGGACCGCTCCCCCGGCCAGGGGCGCGGACCCGGACTCGGACCCCGCCCCGGGGACGAGGAGTTCGGCGGTGTGCAGCGTCAGCATCGGTCAGTTCGTGGAGATGAGCTTCAGCTCGGGGTGCGCGGTGCCGCCCTCGATGGCGGTGGAGGAGATGTGCGAGACCACGCGGTCGTCGACCGGGTCGTTCGCCGGGTCGTCGTGCACCAGCAGGTGCTCGTACGTCGTCGCCCGCTGCGCCGGGGTGCGGCCCGCCTTGCGGATCAGGTCGATGATCTCCTGGCGGTTGGAGCGGTGCTTGGCACCGGCCGAGGAGACGACGTTCTCCTCCAGCATGATCGAGCCGAGGTCGTCCGCGCCGTAGTGCAGCGAGAGCTGGCCCGCCTCCTTGCCGACGGTGAGCCAGGAGCCCTGGATGTGCGCGATGTTGTCGAGGAAGAGGCGCGCGATCGCGATCATGCGCAGGTACTCGAAGATCGTCGCCTGCGTGCGGCCCTTCAGGTGGTTGTTCTCGGGCTGGTAGGTGTACGGGATGAAGGCGCGGAAGCCGCCCGTACGGTCCTGCGTGTCCCGGATCATCGCGATGTGCTCGATGCGCTCGGCGTTGGTCTCGCCGGTGCCCATCAGCATGGTGGAGGTGGACTCCACGCCCAGCTTGTGGGCGATCTCCATGATCTCCAGCCAGCGCTCGCCGGACTCCTTGAGCGGGGCGATCGCCTTGCGCGGGCGCTCCGGCAGCAGTTCGGCGCCGGCGCCGGCGAAGGAGTCGAGGCCGGCGGCGTGGATGCGCTGGATCGCTTCCTCGGCCGACACCTTCGAGATCCGGGCCATGTGCTCGACCTCGGACGCGCCGAGGGAGTGGATGACCAGCTGCGGGAAGGCCTTCTTGATGGCGGAGAAGTGGTGCTCGTAGTACTCGACGCCGTAGTCCGGGTGGTGCCCGCCCTGGAACATGATCTGCGTACCGCCGAGCTCCACGGTCTCCGCGCAGCGGCGCAGGATGTCGTCGAGGTCGCGGGACCAGCCCTTCTTCGTGTCCTTGGGGGCCGCGTAGAAGGCGCAGAACTTGCACGCCGTGACGCACACGTTCGTGTAGTTGATGTTCCGCTCGATGATGTACGTCGCGATGTGCTCGGTACCGGCGTAGCGGCGCCGGCGCACCGCGTCGGCGGCCTGGCCGAGCGCGTGCAGCGGCGCGTGGCGGTAGAGGTCGAGTGCCTCTTCCTTGGTGATCCGGCCCCCCGCGGCGGCGCGGTCGAGGACAGACTGGAGAACGGCCTGGTCGGTCACCGGTGAGTCACCTTTCGGCGGTGTGTCTGTGTCAAGGTCCGGACCGATCCAGCCTACGCCAGGGCCTGCGGCGAGCCGTCACGGGCTTCGGGTGAGGTCTCCCTCGGGGTTTCCGGCCGGGTTGTCGCCCGACTTGTAGTGCAGGGTGCCGTTGGGGTTGAGGGTGAACCGCTCGTCGGCGGAGCCGTTGGAGCAGATGCCGGGAGCCGGGTTGGGGCCGCCCGAGGTGTCCAGGACGAGGGAGCGGTCGGTGGCGGAGGCGAGCTTCCAGTCGCCGCTGCAGTCGGTGCCGAGGACGGCCAGGACCGACTTGTCCCGGGCGACGACCTCGCCGGCCTTGCCGCCCTTGATGGTGATCTCGAACTCCGAGGAGACGCCGAGGCGGCCGGTGGTGACGGTGCCCTTCCAGGTGCCGATGAGCTCCTTGGGCACGTCGGTACGGGTCCCGCTCGCGCTCGGCGCGGCCGAGGAGGGAGCGCCGGAGGACGGGGTGGCCGAGGGCGGGGTGGCTCCCGGCGCGGGCGCCGAGGCGGAGGTCCGCGGGCCCTCGGCCGTGTCCCGGTGCTTCTCGCCCTGGCCGGGCAGCAGCCCCATCCCGTAGAGCCCGCCGGACAGCACCGCGAGGACGGCCGCCGCGGCGAGCACGAGCGTGCAGCTGAACCGCCGCCCGGCCGCGCGGACGGTGACCTGCCGCCCGTCGGGGGCGGTGCGGGGCCCGGGCACGCCCCCGCCGGCGGTCTCGGTGGGCGATCCGTACGGGCCGTACGGGCCGCCGGTACGGCCGGCCGCGGGGGCCGACCCGTAGGCGGGATCCGGCGAGCCGAACCCCGGGCCGTACGGCGCGGCCGGACCGCCGTCCGGGGCCCCGGCCGGGAGCCCGTACACCCCGGCGCCCGAGCCGATGGAGCCGTACGGTCCCGCCGGGCCCTGGCCCCCGTAGGAGGGGTCGGGCGAGCCGAAGCCGGCCCCCGCGGGGCCCCCGTACGAGGGGGAGGTGAAGGGGACCGGGCCCGACGCCTGCTCCGGAGCGGGGTCGCCCGTGGAGGAGTCGGCGTCGAGGTCGAGCAGGGCCACCGCGGCCCGGCTGGCCTCCTCGACCAGGGGTGCGGGCAGCCAGCCGGGCGCGCCCAGGGCGCCGCCGAGGGCCGCGGCGATGGCCTCCGGTGTCGGGCGGTCGGCGGCGGTCTTGGCCAGGCAGGCCCCGATCAGCTCGCGCAGCTCCCCGGCCGGGACCGCGCCCAGCTCGGGCGGCTCGTGGACCACCTTGTAGAGGAGGGTCGCCGAGTTGTCCCCGGTGAAGGGCGGCCGCCCCGTCGCGGCGAAGGCCAGGACGGCCCCGAGCGAGAACACGTCGGCCGCGCCGGTGATCCCCTTGCCGAGGATCTGCTCGGGAGACATGTAGCCCGGCGAGCCGACGGAGACCCCGGTGGAGGTGAGCGAGGCGGTGCCGTCCGTGGCCCGCGCGATCCCGAAGTCGATCAGCCGGGGCCCGTCGAGGGTCAGCATCACGTTCGACGGCTTCACGTCCCGGTGTACGAGGCCCAGCCCGTGCACGGCCACCAGGGCGCGGGCCAGACCCGCGCCGATGGCCCGTACCGAGGCCTCGGGCAGCGGCCCGTGCGCGGCGAGCGCCCGGTCCAGGGAGGGGCCCGCCACGTACCCGGTGGCCACCCACGGAACCGGAGCCTCGGGGTCCGCGTCGAGTACGGGCGCGGTCCACTCGCCGCCCACCCGCCGGGCGGCCTCGACCTCCCGGCGGAACCGGGCCCGGAACTCCTCGTCGGAGGCGAAGTGCGGGTGCACGATCTTGACGGCGACGGTCCGGCCGCCCGCGCTGCGCCCGAGGTAGACCCGGCCCATCCCACCCGCGCCGAGCCGGCCGAGCAGCCGGTACGGGCCGATGGTCCGCGGTTCGCCGGCTTCGAGCGACTGCATCGCGTCCCCCCATGGCCCGGGCTCCCGGGCCCCTCGTGTCACCTGGCCAAGCAGCAGATTAGGGGCTGCGCGGGCGGGCCGGGCCGGAAGCCGGGGAGATCGGCCGGAGCCGCCCGGCGCCGCACGGCCGCTCGCGGCCCGCCGGAGGGCGCCGCATTCCCCTTTCGCATTCCCCGCGGGTGACGGGAATGCGAAAGGGAGGGGAATTCACGGGGGACGGCATATCCGTCATTCCCGGACCTTCCGGAGCCCCGCGGGCTGCCACCGGGCAATTCCGATCAGTGCTCCAGTGCGGCCACACCGAGGAGCTCGACGTCCACATCCACGGGATACCCGGTGGTGACTCCCGTACGGCGTGCGAATTCCCTTACGCCGGCCAGTTGTTCGTCGCCGAAGCGGAAGTCGAGCGTCGTGAAGTACCGCTCCAGCAGTTCCGCGTCGAAGGCCTCCCAGCGGGCCGCCTGCTCGGCGACCTTGGACACCTCTTCGAGGGAGACGTCCCGGGAGGCGAGGAAGGCCTCGTGGACCTCGCGGACCACCTGGGGCTCGCGGGCGAGGTAGTCCTTGCGGGCGGCCCAGACGGCGAAGACGAACGGCAGCCCGGTCCACTCCTTCCACATCTGCCCCAGGTCGTGCACGGCCAGGCCGAGCCGGGGGGCGTCGTGGAGGGAGGCGCGCAGCGCGGCGTCGCCGATCAGCACGGCCGCGTCCGCCTCCTGCATCATCAGGCCCAGGTCGGGCGGGCAGGTGTAGTAGTCGGGCTGGACGCCGTACCGCTCGGAAAGCAGCAGCTGGGCGAGGCGTACGGACGTACGGGAGGTCGAGCCGAGGGCGACTCGGGCGCCGTCGAGCTGCTCCAGCGGCAGCTGCGAGACGATCACGCAGGACATCACGGGGCCGTCGCAGCCGACGGCGAGGTCGGGGAAGGCGACGAGCTGGTCGGCGTTGCGGAGGAACTCGACGAGGGTGATGGGGGCGATGTCGAGGTCGCCCCGGACGAGGCTCTCGCTCAGCTTCTCGGGGCTGTCCTTGGTCAGCTCCAGGTCCAGCAGCGTGCCGGTACGGGCGAGCCCCCAGTAGAGGGGCAGGCAGTTCAGGAACTGGATGTGGCCGACGCGGGGCCGGCTGCGATAGACGTCCACATCGCGAGACTAGCCCCCGGGTCGCCGTCAGCCTTGCGGCGGGTCTCAAACGTCCGAGTGACGTGATCTTTCCCTCTGGTCTCGGCCGCAGGGTGCGTGCTAGGCTCGACGCAAGTTGCAGTTTGGTTTCCCTTGCAGTACGAGGCCTGCGGAGAATGTGACCCGCAGGCTTTTGTAGTTTTCAGACTTCTTAGCAGGTTCTGGAGCAGGGCGACCCTTTGGCCCATAGGAGGGCTCATGGCTACCGGAACCGTGAAGTGGTTCAACGCTGAAAAGGGCTTCGGCTTCATCGCCCAGGACGGCGGCGGCCCGGATGTCTTCGTCCACTACTCCGCGATCAACGCCTCTGGCTTCCGCTCCCTCGAGGAGAACCAGACGGTGAACTTCGACGTCACGCAGGGTCCGAAGGGCCCGCAGGCGGAGAACGTCACCCCGGCCTAATCGCCTGGGCCAACCTTAATCGCGGTTGGAATAGCAGTACCCAAGGAGCCCTGTCACCTCTGCGCGAGCGGAGCGGCAGGGCTCCTGCCTTTTCCCTCCCGGGTGGGGTGGCGGGTACACGCAGCCGCCCCCGGCACCGTTTGCACGGTGCCGGGGGCGGCTGCGTTGTACGGGCGGGCCCGGGCGGGCCCCCGCCGGGGGCCGCCCCGGCACCCTGGCCCGTCCCGGGCCTCGGCCGGGGCCGGGCCTTGGCCGGGGGCCGCTGGGGTTCTACGGCTTGGCCGGGTCCGGGGTCGGGGTCGGGGTCGGGGTGGTGATCTTGATGTCCAGGATCAGGGTCACCTTTTGCGGGGTGGTCAGGCGCAGGGAGTAGGTCCCGGCCGGGAGGTCCGCGTCGGTGAAGAGGTCCGGCAGGAGGATCTTGCCGTCGGCGCCCGTCTTGGGCAGCGCCAGGGTGAAGATCTTCTTGCCCTTCTCGTTCTTGAAGTACGGGCCCTTCGCGGTCGCCGGGTCCACCGGGACCCACTTCCCGTCCTTGTCCTGCACGACCAGCTCGGCCACGGCCTCCGTGCCCTCGACGGCCTTGCCCGCGGCCGTGGCGAGGACCTCGACGCCCGTGATGCCCTTGCCGGCGACCGCCTCCAGCGGCTTCGCGCCGTCCGGGCGGGCCAGCTTGTCCGCGACCGGCTTGGCGGTGACCTTGCCGGGGAGGTTCAGCGTGAAGCGGCCCGTCTTGTCGTACGCCGAGACCCGCAGGGTGAAGGTGCCGCCCTGGGGGCCCGCCTTGAGCCCGGGTGCGGCGGCGATGCCGTCGGCGCCCACCTTGATCGCCACGGACTTCTCGACGGACTCCGCCCCGGGCTTCCCGAAGCCGGTCCCGCCGGTGCTGTCCTCCTCGACCGCGAAGACGACCTCCTGGCCGACGGCGGGCTTGCCGTCGCTCAGGACCGCCTTGACCTTCGGGGTCTCGGCGAAGTCCGCCCCGACCTCGGCCGTGAGCCCGGCGCCGCCGAGCAGCTTCAGATCGGCCAGGTGCGCGGCCGGAGTCGGGGTCGGCGTCGGCGTCGGGGTGGGCGTGGGCTTCGGGGTGGGGGTCGGCGTGGGAGTGGGCGTCGGCGTCGGCGTCGGCCGCGGGGTCTGCGGCTGGGGCTGCGGGGTCGGCAGGCCGCTGCCGGGCGGCTGGGTCGGGTAGTTGCCCGCGGGCGGGTTCGGCACCTCGGTGACCCCGCCGGCCTGGTACTGCCGCATGTAGCCGAGCACCGTGTTCACGTACTCGCGGGAGTTGTTGTAGCTGAGGATCGCCGAGTCGAGCTTGGCCGCGACCGACAGGTCCCGGTCGCCCGCGCACAGGTAGAGGCCCGCGCCGAGTGCCGCGTCGTAGATGTTGTTCGGGTCCCGCTTGCCGTCGCCGTTGCCGTCGGCGCCCCAGGTCTTCCAGGTGGACGGGATGAACTGGAGCGGGCCCACGGCCCGGTCGTAGGCGGTGTCCGCGTCCCACGCGCCGCCGTCGGTGTCGCGGATCTCGGCGAAGCCGTTGCCGTCGAGGCGGGGGCCGCGGATCGGCTTCTCGGTGTAGCCGTCGGCCTTGAGCCCGTAGCCCGAGGCGTGCACGGACTCGACCCTGCCGATGCCCGCGAGCAGCTGCCAGGGCAGCTTGCAGCCGGGGAGCGCGGCCGCCACCGACAGCTCGGCGCGCTTGTAGGCGTCGAGGGCGGTCCCGGGTATTCCGCTGGCCCCTTCCGGGGCGGTGGCCCCGGCGGCCGGCGGATCGGCGACTATGTCGGGCAGATCCAGCCGGGCATCACCGCGGTCGGTGGCCTGCGGGCTGTCCGGGGTCGGTTCGGACTCCCCCGCGTCGGCGGTCGACGGATTGGTCACGACCGCGGCGGTGGTCAGGCTGGCCGCGAGGGCGGCCGTGCACAGGACCTTGCGCGAGGTGTTGACGAGGTGACGGTGAAGCGGCTTCACAGTGCGGCGATCCCCCCAGGAGCCGTCCAAAGGACTACGGCCGGTCGGGCCGTGAATATCCACTGTCTATCAGGTATTCGGATGCGACTTGCCGTCCCCCCTGGAGATGTGACGCACCATTCGTCTCGGCTTCACCCGGGTCTCATGGCAGAACGGACAGGGGACGTAAGTCCCTGTCCGCATTGCCCCTATGGCCCCTGATATTCCCGTCTCCCCTCCCTAAGCTCGGATTTATGGCGACGAGCACCACCAAGAAACAGCGCCGCGAGGGCCGCGAACGCCTGCGGGCCGAACGGGAGGCGCAGGCGCGCCGCGCGAGGCTGCGCGGCCGGCTGCTCATCGGCGGCGCCCTGGCCGCGGTGCTCGGCATCGCCGTCGGCGTCGGCGCGTACGCGATGAGTGCGACGGGTACGGGCGACGGCGAGGCGGCGGGAAAGCCATTCGTCCAGCCGGCCAACACCACCGGCGAGGACGGGATCGTGGTCCCGTACGGCAAGGCCGACGCGAAGCACACGCTGACGGTCTGGCTCGACCCGCGCTGCCCGTACTGCGCGGGAGCCGAACAGGGCCTGGGCCCGACCATCAAGGAGCAGGCCGACGCGGGCGCCTACCGGGTCGAGTACCGCTTCGCGACCTTCCTCGACGGCGCGCTCGGCGGCGGCAAGGGCTCCAAGCGCGCGCTGAACGCGCTGGGCGCGGCGGTGAACGAGAGCCCCGAGAAGTTCATGGAGTACCTCCAGGTCCTCTTCCGGAACCACCCGGAGAAGGAGACGGACGACAAGTTCGCCTCCACCACCACCCTGCTGGACCTGGCGGACCAGGTCCCGGGCCTGAACACGCCCGCGTTCAACAAGGCGGTCAAGGAGCTCACCTACATGCCGTGGGCGGAGAAGGTCGGGCAGGCGTTCTACGACGAGAACGTCAAGGGCACCCCGGCGGTCTTCATCGACGGCACGAAGATCACGGTCAACTCGGGCGAGGGCATTGCGTCCATCACCCCGGACGCCTTCAAGGAGCTGATCGCGCAGCACCGGAAGCCGTAGCCGACCGTCGGCCGCCCGGCTCTACGTGAGGGTGCCGGTCAGGACCGTCACGGCGGTGCCGGTGAGGTGGACGCGGTCGCCCCGCACCGCGGTGCGCACCAGGCCGGTGCGCGCGGACGCCTGGAGGCCGGTGAGGCGGTCGCGGCCGAGCCGCCGCGACCAGTAGGGGGCGAGCACGGTGTGGGCGCTGCCCGTCACCGGGTCCTCGGGGATGCCCCGGGCCGGTGCGAAGAAGCGGGAGACGAAGTCGTACTCCGGGCCGGTCCGGGCCGCCGGGGCCGTGACGATGATGCCGCGCAGCCCCTCGCGGAGCGTCAGGGCGGCCACCGCGTCCAGGCGGGGAGCCATGGCGCGGACGGTGGCCTCGTCGGGCAGGACGACCAGCAGATCACCGAGCGGGCCGGCGGCGAGGGCGGCTTCGGGCTCGGCGGTCAGCGCCAGCGCCTCGGACAGCCCGTCCGGAACGGCGACTTCGGTACCGGGCGCGGCCGGGAAGTCCAGGGTGATGCCGCCCTCCGCGTCCGCGTGCGTGACGAGGACTCCGTACCGCCTGCTCGCGAACCGCACGGTGCCGACGCGCTTCCGCTCGGTGCGCAGTACGTGCGCGGTGGCCAGGGTGGCGTGGCCGCACAGCTTGGACTCCACGAGCGGGGTGAACCACCGGATGGCCCAGTCGGCGCCGGAACCGGCGGGCAGGGGGAGGGCGAAGGCGGTCTCCGAGTGGTTCAGCTCGGCCGCGATCTGCCGCATCCAGGCGTCCTGCGGCCACTCGCCGGCGGGCAGGAGGCACACGCCCGCCGGATTCCCGGCGAACGGACGGTCGGTGAAGGCGTCGACTACGTGGATGCGCATCCCGGGACGCTAAGGGCGCGGGCCGGGCCCCCGCCAAGGCCAATCCGGGAGGAGTGGTCGGCGCCCCCGCCGGCCGGTGCGTGGGGCCGGCGGGGGCGGGCGACCGCGGGCGGGCTACCAGTAGATGACCACGTAGCCGTCGCCGCCGGGCTTGCCGGGCGCGCCGGGGGCGCCGGGGGCGGACGGGTAGCGGGAGCCGGGGCCGCCCGCTCCGCCGTTGCCGCCGGCCGCGGTGCCGGCCACGAGGCCGACGATGCCGTCGGGGTTGGCCCCGCCGCTGCCGTCCGGGTTGCCGTTGCCTCCGGAGCGGTTGACTCCGCCCGTGGAGCAGGAGCCGTTGCCGCCCACGCCGGGCGTGCCGGGCGCGCCGTTCACGGCGTTCCCCCCGCCGCCGCCCCCGCCGCCGGTACCGCCGGTGGCGGTGAGCAGCACGCGGTTGGTCGAGGACTTGGTCAGGGTCGTGGTGGTCCCGGCGGTGCCGGCCGTGCCGTCGACGCCCGGCGCTCCGCCGGATCCCCCGGCGCCGCCGAGGCCGTTGCCCCCGCGTTCGCCGATGTCCACGCCGTAGGTGGCGAGCGGGGTGACCTTGATGAGGCACCAGGTGAAGCCGCCGCCGCCCCCGCCGCCGCCGGTACCGCCGCTACCGGCACGCTGGGCTACGCCGTTGCCGCCGGCGGCCTGGTTGCCTGTGCCGTTCGCGTTCGTGTTCCCGTTCCCGTTCGGGTTCCCGTTCCCGTTCGGGTTCCCGTTCCCGTTCGGGTTGCCGTTGGTCCGCGGAAGGCTGCCGCCTCCGCCACCGCCACCGCCGCCCCCGCCGGCGCCCCACGCCTGGACGAACACCTGGGTGACGCCCGCCGGCGGGACGAAGGTGTTGTCGGCGTTGAACTGGAGCAGACCGTGCGGAACCTGAACGGGGGCCGGGGTCGGGGCCGGGGACGCGTGGGTGTCCTTCCCCGTGCCGGAGGGCCGCCCGGTATCGGCGGGCCGCCCCGTGCCGGACGGCCGCCCGGTGTCCGAGGGCCGCTGCTTCACGGCGGTGCCCGACGACTGGGGCCCGTCCGCGGAGGCGGCCGGGGCGACCGCCATCAACTGGCCGGTCAGGGCCGCCGCGGCGGCCACAGAGGCGAACAGGACCCGGGACCGCACCCGGGACCGTCCGGCCGTCACCTTCTGATGGTTCAGGTTCATGACTTCCTTCCCCGCCGACGCCGAGGGCTGCCGCGGAGTGCGATGGGACGGTGCGTGGGCCTCCACGCGACGCCCATCCGACCTGGCCGCGCCCCCGTAACGGCGCTGGCAGGGCCGATGCCGTGACCTGGTCAGGTGATTAGTTCATCTGACCGGACCAACCGTCAGGGGTCGCGGGCGATCGATCGCGCGTCGGAGCGTTCGTACATTCAGCCGCCACAGTGAGCGTTCGTCACATAACCGTATGTAGCTTCGGAATGCCCCATTCCAGCCGCGGCGGCCCACGCCCGGCATCCCAGAAGAGAGGTGCCCGATGAGGCACATTCCGCGAAGCGACCACGGGGAGTCTCCGCCGGGCCGGACCAGGCGCACGGGCTGGCGACGACTCGCCGTCCTGGCCCTGGCCCCGCTGCTCGCCCTGTCGGCCACCGCGGCCACCGCCCAGGGCGTGTGGGTGACGGCCCCGAACATGCCGACCGCGCGCACGCAGGTGGCGAGTGCCTCCGCGAAGTGCCCGGAGGGGCTGCACGGCAAGTGCGTGTACGTCATCGGCGGCGAGAGCGGGATCGAGGGCGTCGACGTCGGCAACAAGTTCGAGGCGTACAGCCCGGCCTCCGGCACCTGGGCCACGCTGCCGCCCCTCAAGACCCCCCGCACTTCCATCGCGGCCACGACGGGCCCCTGCCCCAGCGGAGTGAAGGGCGACTGCGTCTACGCGATCGGAGGCTACACGCCCGGCGGTTCGCCGCCCTTGACCACCGTGGAGGCGTACAGCACGGAGACCAACGCCTGGCTGACCCTGACGCCCCTGGACGTCAGGCGCGGGCAGGCAGCGGCGGCCACGGCCCCCTGCCCCAGCGAACTGGGGCGCCACGGGAACTGCGTGTACGTCTTCGGAGGCGCCGACGGCACCCCCCTCACCTCGGTGGAGGCGTACAACCCGGCGACCAACACCTGGGCCACAGTGGACCCCCTGCAGGTCGCGCGCAACGGCCACGGCGGAGCCGCCGCCCCCTGCCCCAAGGGCCTGAACCTCCACGGCATCTGCGCGTACGCCATCAGCGGACTCGGCAACGGCCTGCTGCCTTCGGTCGAGGTGTACAGCCCCGCCTCCAACACGTGGCACTACGCGGCGGAGATCCCGACCCCCCGCGCGAGCTTCGGCACGGCGGCAGCCCCCTGCCCCGAGGGCATCACCAACGGCTGCATCTACACCGTGGGCGGCACCACCACCGCGGTCGACCCTCCTATCGTGAACACCGTCGAGGCCTACACCCCGGCCACGAACGCCTGGGTGACCCTGCCGAAGCTCCCCACGGCGCGCTTCGGCCTGGGCTCGGCCGCTGCGCACTGCCCCAAGAACAAGCACAGCGAATGCGTGTACGCCGTCGGCGGCAGCAACGGCGCGGCCACGTCGATCGCCGAGGCCTTCGCGATCGAGGGCAAGCACGACGAGCACAAGCCGAAGCCGAAGCCGAAGCCGGATGCGAAGCCCGAGCACAAGCCGGAGCACAAGCCGGAGCACAAGCCGGAGCACAAGCCGAAGCCCGAGGGCAAGCCCAGCACTCCGCCGCACTCCCAGCCCGGACACCAGCCGGGCAACCAGCCCACGCCTCCGAACGACTCCCCCAACGACCTCCCCGACCCCGGCGCGGACCTTCCGCTCGACCCGCCGGCCGATGGTCCGCAGGAGCCGGAATGGTCTGAGGGCCCGCAGGAGCCGCAGACCGACCTCGCCTCGTGAGGCGCGCGTGATACCCACTCGGGTCGGCGCCGCACGGTGGCGCCGGCCCGGATCGGCCGACCGGGTAAGACTCGGGCACTTCGACCGTCACACTCCGCAACAATCAAATCATCTTATGTAACTTCGCGGTGCTCCCATTTCCCGCCGCGGCAGCTCCCGCCGAGGCATGCCCGGAGAGAGGTGCCCGATGAGGCGCGTCCCGCGAAGCGACCAAGCTGTTTCCCCGCCTGCCCGGCCCAGACGCTCGCTCTGGCGCCGGCTCGCCGTCATGGCCCTGGCCCCGATGCTGGCCCTGGCGGCCACCGCGGCCACCGCCCAAGGGGTGTGGGTGACGGCCCCGAACATGCCGACGGCACGCGACTATCTGGCGGGTGCGTCCGCGAAGTGCCCTGAGGGGCTGCACGGCACCTGCGTGTACGCCATCGGCGGCGAAGTCCTCGTCGACCCCGCCACCGGCAGCACCGCCAGCAGCAAGAAGTTGGAGGCGTACAGCCCTGCCTCCGGCACCTGGGCCACCCTGCCGAACATGAAAGCCGCTCGCCTGGCCTCCGCGGTGACGACGGCACCCTGCCCCGGCGGAGTGAAGGGCGACTGCGTCTATGTTCTCGGAGGTCTTCATGGCGACTCGGAGGCCGTCATCGACGGGACGGCAGAGGCGTACAGCACGGAGACCAACACCTGGCTGACCCTGAAGCCCATGCCGACCGCCCGCACGCAGGCGGCGGCGGCCACGGCGCCCTGCCCCGACGGACTGGGGCTTCGCGGGGCCTGCGTGTACGTCTTCGGAGGCGGCCCCGGCGACAACACCGTCCTCACCTCGGTGGAGGTCTACAGCCCTGCTACCAACACTTGGGCCACACTGTCGAGCCTGAAGGTCGCCCGCTACGCCCACGGCGGCGCGGCCGCGCCCTGCCCCGGAGACCTGGGCCTTCACGGCACCTGTGTGTACGCCATCGGCGGATCCGGCGCCACGGGCATCCTCGCCTCGGTGGAGGTGTACAGCCCCGTCCTCGGCGAATGGCAGTACGCGGCCGACATGCCGGCCGGCCGCACCCTCGCCGGCACGGCAGCCGCACCCTGCCCCGAGGGCATCAGCAACGGCTGCATCTACACCGTGGGCGGAACCTCCAGCACTGCCGCTCCCGTGGTACCCGCGAACACGGTCGAGGCCTACACCCCGGTCACCAACGCCTGGGTGACACTCCCCACGATGCCCACAGCGCGCCAAGCCCTGGCCGCTGCCGCAGCGCCCTGCCCCAAGAACAAGAAGAGCAACTGCGTGTACGCCTACGGCGGCAACAACGGCACAACCATCACGGCGATCACCGAGGCCTTCGCGATCGAAGGCGGCCACTCCGAACACAAGCCGAAGCCCAAGCCGAAGCCGAAGCCCGAGGAGAAGCCCAAGCCCGAGGAGAAGCCGAAGCCGGAGCCCAAGCCGGAGCCGAAGCCCAGCAACCCGCCCCACGCCCACCCCAGCACTCAGCCCGGACACCACCCCGGCAACCAGCCGGGCAACCACCAGCCGGCACCTCCCAACGACTCCCCCAACGACCTCCCGCTCGACCCGCCGGCCGACGCTCCGCAGGAGCCCGAGTGGCCGCAGGGACCGATGGAGCAGCAGGAGCCGCAGACCGAACCCGCCCCGTGATGTCCGCCCGGGCCGGCGCCACGCGGCGCCGGCCCGGCCCGGATCGGATCGGCCGACACCCAGCCCGGAGAAAGGTGCCCGATGAGGCGCGAGCAGCGAAGCGACCAGGCGGATCCCCCGCCCGCCCGACCCGGACGCCCCCTCTGGCGCCGGCTCGCCGTCCTGGCCCTGGCCCCCCTGCTGGCCCTGTCGGCCGCCTCGGCCACCGCCCAGGGGGTGTGGGTGGCGGCCCAGGAGATGCCGACGGAGCGGCTGAACCTCGCGGCCGTCTCGGCGAAGTGCCCGGAGGCCTCGCGCGGCACCTGCGTGTACGCCATCGGCGGCCAGGTCGGTACCCAGGTCCCCACGGCCACCGACACGTTCGAGTCGTACAGCCCCGTGACCGGCGCCTGGACCACCCTGCGCCGCATGCAGACCCGCCGCTACGCCTTCGCGGCGGCCACGGCGCCCTGCCCCGGTGGGGTGAAGGGCGACTGCGTCTACGTCATCGGAGGCACCGGCCCCGGAGGCAGGGCCCTGAACGATGCGCAGGCGTACAGCACGGAGACCGGCCACTGGCTGACGCTGCCGCCCCTACCGACCACCCGATCGTCCACCGCGGCAGCCACGGCACCCTGCCCCGAGGGACTGGGCGTGCACGGGACCTGCGTGTACGTCTTCGGCGGCCTCCGCAACGGTCTTCACACCACGGTGGAGGCCTACAGTCCGGCCACCAACACCTGGGCCACGCTGCCGCCCCTGCAGGCCGCCCGCTTCGGCCACGGCGGCGCGGCCGCCCCCTGCCCGGGCACGCTGGCCCTCCACGGCACCTGCGTGTACGCCATCAGCGGCAGCGGCGACGACGACGGCGGCATCCTCGATTCGGTCGAGGTCTACAGCCCCGTCCTCAACGCATGGCAGTACGCGGCCCCCATCCCCACCCCTCGCACCCACTTCGGTGCGGCGGCGGCCCCCTGCCCCGAGGGCATCAGCGACGGCTGCGTCCACTCCGTGGGGGGGAGCACCACGTCCAGGGACACGCACGAGGCCTACACCCCGGTCACCAACGCCTGGGTGACGCTGCCCCCGCTGCCCAGGGGACGCCATTTCCTGGGCTCGGCCGCGGCGCCGTGCCCCAGGGACACGAAGAACGACTGCGTGTACGCCGTCGGCGGTGCCGTCACCAGCGCGCCCACGGACGACAACCAGGCCTTCTCGATCGAGCGCGGCCACGCGGAACACAAGCCCAAGCCGAAACCCGAGGCCAAGCCCGTCCCGAAACCCGAGGCCAAGCCAGGCAACCCGCCCGGCGCCCCGCAGGAGCAGTTGCCGCAGGGACCCCAGGAGCCCCAGACCGCCCCCGAGCAGCCCCCCGCCCGGCCCTGAGCATCCAGGCCCGGCACTCCCGGCCCCGGCTCAGGCCCCGCGCCCCCACTCCCGCTGGAGGCGGGCCAGCGTGCCCGTCTCCAGTACCTCGGCCACCTCCGCCATCCGGACCCCCAGCGCCTCGAGGGCGTCCAGCGCGCCCCGCCCCTCCGCATGGGCGTTCAGCAGCGTGTCCCCCCGCAACTCCACCTGCCTCGCCGCCGTTTCGAAGACCTCGGGCGAGGCCGCCTGCGCGGTGTTCCAGCCGACGAGCGCGCCCACGTGCCGCGGCCCCGTCGCCGTCCACAGCAGTCCGGGCGGCATGGCGCCCGCCGCGCGCAGGACCCGCCACCAGTCGCTGCCGAGCCGCTGCTCGCGCGCCCGGTAGATCTGCCGGGCCACCGCCAGGGCCGCCGTACCGCGCGCCGCGGCCGTCGCGGCCGCCGCGCCGGCCGGCCCCCGTACGGGCAGGGCCGCCAGGCGCGCGTTCACCTCCGCGTCGAGCAGGCCCACCGGAACCGAGGCCGTGGCAACGATGTCCGCGAGCGGCAGTCCGGCCATGAACGCCCGTTCCAGGCCCCGGAGGACGACGTCCAGCAGCTCCTCGTACCGCTCGACCGAGAAGACCAGGTCCGCGTCCACGCCGATGCCGAGGGCCAGGCACTCCTCCAGCGCGACGAGGCCGGCCCGGGTCACGGGGATGCGCATCAGGACGTTGGCCCGGCCCACCTCGCTCCGCCGCGAACGGGCGGCCGCGATCAGGGCCTTCGCGTCGTGGGCGTGCCGGGGGTCCACCGGCACCGACACCCGCCCGTGGACCCCTTCGCTCGCGTGGAAGACGTCCCGCAGGGCGTCGCAGGACCGGCGGACGGCGGCGGACGAGGCGACGGGGGCCACGACGCCCTGCAGGAACGCCGTCTCCACGCCCGCGGGATCGCCCTGCGCCCCGGCCAGGAGCTCCACCCCGCTCACGTCGGCCAGCCACGGCGACACGCCCTCGGCCGCCAACTGTTCCAGCAGCCCCACGGCCCGTCGGCTCAACATGTCCCGAGCGTAGGTCGCCCCCGCCACCGCCCACAGGACCGATCTGCGTCAATGTCAGGTCGGCGCCCCTGCGACCGGATTCAGCCCGGATCCGGGACCGAGTCACCCTCCGTACAGGGCCTCGATCTCCCGCGCGTACCGCTCCGCAACCGCCCTGCGGCGAAGCTTGAGCGTCGGGGTCAGGGTGCCCGCGTCGATCGTGAAGTCCTCCGCGAGGATGTGGAAGGCGCGGATGCGGGCCGGGCGGGAGACCGCGGCGTTGGCCTCCGCCACCGCCGACTCGATCAGGGCGCGGACCGCCGGGTGGGCGGCCGGGACCGGCCCCGGGTCGATGCCCTCGCGGCCCGCCCAGGCGGTGATCTCCTCCGCGTCCAGGGTGATCAGGGCCACCGGGTGCGGGCGGCGGTCGCCGATGAGGACCGCCCGGGAGACGTAGCGGCTGCGCTGGACGGCGAACTCGACTTCCGTCGGCGTGATGTTCTTGCCCGCCGAGGTGATGATCAGCTCCTTCTTGCGGCCGGTGATGCGGAGGTAGCCGTCGCCGTCCAGCTCGCCGAGGTCGCCGGTGTGGAGCCAGCCGTCGGCGTCGAGGACGTCCGCCGTGGCCGCCGCGTTGGCGTGGTAGCCGGGGAACACCATCGGGCCGCGGGCCAGCACCTCGCCGTCCTCCGCGATGCGCACCTCGCAGCCGTCGATGGGCCGGCCGACCGTCCCGTGGCGCACCGCCGCCGGGTGGTTGAGGGAGATGACCCCGCCGGACTCGGTCATCCCGTAGCCCTCGAAGACCGAGATACCGCAGGCCCGCAGGAGGTCCAAGGTGGCCGGGGCGATCGGGGCGCCGCCGGTCAGCGCCCACTTCAGCCGTCCCCCGAACGCTCCCCGGACCAGGGAGTAGAGGGCCTTGTCCGCGGCTTCGTACTCCGGCCGGAGGGATTCCGGCAGCCGGCCGTCCGCCGCCAGCACGCCCAGCCGTACGGCCTCCTCGAACCGCTCGCGGCCGCCCTCCCCCGCCGCCTCCGCCAGCGTGAGCACCACCGAGTGCAGCTTCTCGAACAGCCGCGGCACGGACGGCAGATGGGTGGGCCGTACGGTACCCAGCTCCGCGAGCACGTCCTCGATGCGGCCCCCGTAGTAGCAGAGCTCCCCGCCCTCCAGCAGCGTGGTGAACTGGATCAGCTGGGCCAGCAGGTGCGCGAGCGGCAGGTAGAGGTACGTCGAGTCCCCCGGGCCGCCCTTGATCAGCGGGAGGGTCGCGTCCTGGATGGCGCCCAGGTTGCCGTGGGTGAGGCGGCAGCCCTTGGGCAGGCCCGTGGTTCCCGAGGTGTAGACGATCGAGGCGTCCTCGGCGGGGGTGACGGCCGCCGCCCGGGCGAGGAGTTCGGCCTCGGGGGCCGGGGGCAGGGTCGGCAGTACGTCCATCAGGACCACCGCCCGCAGCGCGGGCAGCTTCGCCCGCAGCGCCTCGACCCGGGCCGCCTGCGCCGCGTCGTCGCAGATCACGGCCACCGCCTCCGAGTCGGAGAGCACCCAGGCGACCTCCTCCTCCCCCGCCGTCGGGTATACGGGCACGAGGACGGCGCCGGCCGCCAGCACCCCGAAGTGGGTGTACGTCCACCGCGGCCGCGTCTCGGCCAGTACGGCCACCCGCTCCCCGGCGGCGACCCCCAGCCCGAGCAACGCCCGCCCGACGGCCCGTACCTCCGCGCCCAGTTCCGCGTAGGTCCGGGTCTGCCACCCGCCGTCGGGCGCCCGGAACCGGAGGGCCGTCTCCGGCCCGTACCGCTCCTCGGTCCACTGGGTGAACCGCGCCAGCGTGCTCGGCCGCGCGTCGACGTCCATCGCATGCCCTCCCGGGAGTTGGTGACCCTCGACGCTAGGCAGCCGGCGCGGCCCGGCGGCATGACCGGAAGCGTCAGGGGTGCTGGCCGCAGCGCTCACCCCGGCCGTGACGGGCCCGGCCGGGCCGCCTGTTGGCCGGTAACCCCGTGGCCCGGTGATCGTCCGCTGGGTAGCGTCCAAGCCATGACCGACCCCACGACCCCCACGCCCACCGCACCCCCCACGCCCACCCCGCCGCCCCGCGGCGCGGGCGAGGCCACCTGGGCGCTGCCCCTGCTGGCGCTCGCACCGTCGGCGGCCCTCGGCCTGTTCGCCGAGCGCGCCACCCCCTGGCTCGCCGTGTCCTGGGTGTGCTGCGCGCTGTCCGCCCTCCTGCTGGTCGCGGGCTGGACGACGGTGGTCCGGCACGGGATGCGCGGACCCGCGGCCTGGGGCACCTGCGTCCTCGCGCACGCGGTCCTGGTCACCCAGCTGATCTCGCTCCTCCGCGGCTGACGGCCCGCCGCAGCCGTATCGCACGGCGGCGCGGCGGGCTACCGTCTGACCCATGGGGAGGCGGACGGTCACCGTGCACCATGTGCGTGCCGTGCTCGCGGGGGCCCGCGGCAGCGGGATCGACACCGTGCCGCTGCTCCAGGAGGCGCAGATCCCGCCGCTGCTGCTCGGCGACGACCGGGCCCGGGTCACCCCGGCGCAGTTCGCCCGCCTCTTCCGCGCGCTGTACCGCACCACGCAGGACGAGTTCCTCGGCCTGGGCGCGGTCCCGAGCCGCCCCGGCACCTTCGCGATGATGTGCTACGCCTCGCTCGGCTGCCGGGACCTGGGCGCGGCCACGCAGCGGGCGGCCGCCTTCTACGGGCTGTTCCCGGGCGGCCCGGAGCTGGCGCTCGAAGTGTCGGGCGGCGAAGCCCGCTTCACGGTGCGCAACGACTTCGCGCGGGACGAGGAACGCTTCCTCACCGAGTGCGTGCTCGCGATCTGGCACCGCCTCAGCAGCTGGCTGGTCGGCCGGCGCATCCCCCTCTCCCACGCCGCCTTCGCCTATCCCCCGCCGCCGCACAAGGACGAGTACGCCCTCCTCTTCGACTGCCCGGTCCGCTTCGGGGAGGACCGTACGGGCGCGGCCTTCGACGCGCACTGGCTCACGGCTCCGCTCGTACGGGACGAGGCCGCGCTCGACGCGATGCTGCGCCGCGCCCCCTTCGACCTGCTCTCCCGGCCGGAGTACGGGACCACGGTCGCGGAACAGGTCCGCCGGACCCTGACCCAGCAGCTGCGCGGCTCGCCGCGGCTGCCGGCGCTCGGCGAGGTCGCCGCGCGGCTGGCGGTGTCCCCGGCGACGCTGCGGCGGCGGCTCCAGCAGGAGGGCACGTCCTTCCAGCAGCTGAAGGACCACGTCCGCCGGGATGCCGCCATCGCGGGCCTGGCGGAAAGCGGCGAGCCGATCGCGGAGCTCGCGGCCCGTCTGGGCTTCTCGGAGGACACCGCCTTCCACCGCGCCTTCCGCCGCTGGACGGGCACGACCCCGGGCGCCTACCGGATCGCCTCCGGCGGGTAGGGGGCGGGCAGCGGCGGGGCGGCGGAAGGCGCGGGCGCACAACCGCTCACTCCGAACGCGCCCGCACTCCGTTGACCACGGTCAGCAACCGATCCAATACTCAGCGTGGCGAACGTCCGCTCGGGCTTCGCCGAGGGATTCGCCGATGGAGAGGTGGACACATGGACTTCCTGACGGGGCGGAACGACGAGGCACAGCCGCAGCCCGGGCCGCGGCCCCGGCCGCGGGAGGAGCCCGGCCGCCGGGCCGTGCTGACCCGGGCGCTGGGGCTGGCGACGGTGGGCCTGGGCGCCGCCGTGACGGCGGGGGCGACCGCCACGGCCGCGCAGGCATCGGCCCGCGCGAACCAGGCGGACTGGCGCTTCTGCACCAAGTGCTACGGCCTGTTCTTCCGCGGCTACTCGGACGACGGCCGCTGCCCGGCGGGGGCCAGCCACGACTCGGCGGGCTACAACTTCAACATCCCGCACGACATCCCCGAGACGCCGACCGCCCAGCACAACTGGCGCTTCTGCACGAAGTGCTACGGCATGTTCTTCTGGGGCTACTCGGACAACGGCCGCTGTCCCGCCGGCGCCGCCCACGCGGCCGCCGGCTACGACTTCGTCCTGCCGCACGACATCCCGGAGACGGCCGGCTCCCAGCGCAACTGGCGCTTCTGCCCCAGGTGCTACGGCCTCTACTACTACGGCTACCTCACCAACGGCCGCTGCCCCGCGGGCAACGCCCACGGCATGGCGGGCTACGACTTCGTCCTGCCCCACCTGTAACCGCTGCTGCGGCGCGGTCAGGAAAGGTGAGCTGCACGGTCAGCGACATGCCTACCGGTCGGTCACTACCTTCGCCTCACCTACCCCACAAGGACGTTGGGAGAGCCGCCCATGCGCTTCCGCAGCACCGCCCTGGCCGCCATCACCGCTCTGACCCTCTCGGCCTGGATCCCGGCCGCCACCGCCCAGGCCGACGAGGGCTCCGCCACCCGCCCCGGCGACATCGTCGCCAGCGCCCCCTCCGCCTTCCACCCGCTCCCCGGCCAGCCCACCAACACCAAGGCCTGGAAGATCCACTACCGCTCCACCACCGCCGACGGCGCCCCGAACACCGTCTCCGGCACCGTCATCGTCCCGCAGGACGGCCGCACCGGCCCGCGCCCCCTCGTCACGTACGCCGTCGGCACCGTCGGCATGGGCGACTCCTGCGCCCCGAGCAACAACCTCCCGTACGGCACCGCCATGGAGGCCAACCTCATCCAGCAGCTGACCCTCCGCGGCTGGGCCGTGGTGGTCACCGACTACGAGGGCCTCGGCACCCCGGGCGTCCACACCTACACCGTGGGCCCCTCCGCCGGGCACGCCATGCTCGACGCCGCCCGCGCCGCCACCCGCCTGCCGGAGGCGGGGCTCCCGGCGGACACGCCCGTGGGCATCATGGGCTACTCCCAGGGCGGCCAGGCCGCCGGCTGGGCCGCCGAGCTGCAGGGCTCCTACGCCCCGGAGCTGAAGGTCAAGGGCACGGCGACCGGCGGCGTCCCCGCCGACCTCATGAAGGTCGCCGCGTTCAACAACGGCTCCTACGGCTCCGGCCTCATCTTCATGGCGGCCGCCGGCCAGGACGCCGCCTTCCCCGAGCTGAAGCTGGACTCCTACCTCAACCCGGCGGGCCGGATCCTGGTCTCCGGCATGAAGGAGAACTGCGTCGCGATCGACGCGATCGCCGGCTCCTTCAAGCGGATCTCCGACCTGACCACGCGCGACCCGCTCGCCCAGCCCGACTGGCAGGCCCGGCTGAACCAGAGCCGGCTCGGGCGGACCGCCCCGGCCGCGCCGGTGTACCAGTACCACGCGCTCGGCGACGAGTTGATCCCGTACGGGGTGGGCCGCCAGCTGCGCTCCGACTGGTGCGCGAAGGGCGCGAACCTCGAATTCGACACCATCTGGCTCGGTGAGCACGTCAGCGGCGTGATCACCCACTCCCTGGAGGCCGGGAACTGGCTGGCGGACCGCTTCGCCGGCCGCCCGACCCACCCCAACTGCTAGGCCGTAACTGCCAGGCCGTGCCGTGGCCCCGCCGGCGGTTCACTCCCCGGCGGGGCAGGACCGCGTCCCGGCCGGCAGCCGTCCGTCGATCAGGAAGCCGTCCACGTACTCGCGCACGCAGGGCGAGGAGCCGTAGCCGGTGTGCCCGTCGCCCTTGTAGTCCACGACGACCGCCGAGCCGAGCCGCTCCGCCGTCTCCTCGGTCCATTCGTACGGGGTCGCGGGGTCGCCCCGCGTCCCCACCAGCATCATCCGCGGGACGCCCGCCGGGTGGTCGATCTTCCGGATGAAGTCGGTGCCGGCGGGGCGCCCGTAACAGGCGAGCACCGTAGCCAGCTGGCGCGGCCCAAAAATCCTCGAGGCCTTGAGGAACTCGCCCTTCAGCCCTTCCAGTTCCTTCACTATGGCCGCCGGGGAGGCATTTTCGTGGGACCGGTCCGGGTCGTCCGCGCAGGTCACGGCGGCGAGGGCGGCTTCGCCGTTGTCGGTGGGCACGGTGCCGGGCCCGGCGTCGGCCTGGGTCTCATCGGGACGGCCGACCGGACCGCCGAGCTGGAGCAGCCCCACGGGATCGTGGTGCCGCTCGGCCAGCGCCAGCGCGTCCGCGAGCCCGGGCCACATGCTCTTCGCGTACAGCGCGCTGCCGATCGCCAGGACGGCGTCCTGCCCGGTCACGTACGAGCCGTCGTCGCCGATGAGCGGTCGCGCGTCGAGCCGCGTCACGAGCTCGTCTACCTTCTCCCGGGCGGTGCGGGTGTTGGTCCCGTACACGCAGCCGTTCTTCCGATGCGCGCACCAGGACAGGAAGTTGTCCAGCGCCCGCTGCTGTCCGCGCGCCGTGACGAGCGCCTGCTCCGCCAGCGGCTCGGTGAGGGTGTCCACGCCGTCGAGGACCATGCGGCCGGTCTTGTCGGGGAACTGGGCGGCGTACACGGCGCCGACCCGGGTGCCGTAGGAGAAGCCGAGGTAGTTGAGCTTGCGGTCGCCCAGCGCCTGGCGGATCACGTCCATGTCGCGCGCGACATGGACGGTCCCGACGTACGGAAGCACGGGCCCGGAGGCCAGCTCGCAGCGCCTGGCCACGGCGCGCAGGGCGGCGAGCTGCGCGGCGGCGCCGATGCCCGCCCCGTCGCCGGTCTCGGTCTCCTGGGAGCCGCCGCAGGAGACGGGCTCGCTGTGGCCGACGCCGCGGGGGTCGAAGGCGACGAGGTCGTAGCGCTCGCCGAGGTCGGCGAAGAGGGTGGGATCGGCGGCCAGGCTCGCGATGCCCGCGGCCCCGGGGCCGCCGTAGTTCAGCAGGAGCGAGCCGAGCCGCTTGCCGGGGCCGGTGGCCGGTATCCGGGCCAGGGCGACCGTGACTTTGCCCTTGGCGGGGGCGGCGTAGTCGAGCGGCACCTCGACGGTCCCGCACCGCATCCCGGCGGGCACGGGCCTTTCGGGGCAGGCCCCCCACCGGATCCCTGCGGGGCTCGGCGCGGCGGATTCGGGGGCGAGCCCTAGCCCGGCGAAGGCCAGCACGCAGACGCCGGCGACGACGGCACGAACCCGAATGCGGGAGCGGGAACGGAAGCGGGATCGACTACGGGGCACTGCCCCTCCTAGGGTGACCCCCCGAACCAGTGAGCCCACCCTATGCGCGCCGGCCCACCCCCGCCCGCCGACCGGCCCGGGGGCCGGCCAAGCCCTGCGGGGCTGTCCCCTACCCGCCCTTCCACCGTTCCCGGGGGGGGGGCGGCCCCCCCCCCCCCCG
>NZ_JBHWUO010000040.1:0-67361 GCF_042736975.1 Streptomyces sp. NPDC059989 | reverse complement strand
CCACCCCCCGGATCATCAACAACAAGGGGGGGAAGTCATGCCGGACCCGAAGGCCGGTAGCCCCATTGCGGAGCCACGAAAACGGTAACGGGGGGGGGAGCCCCGGACCCGCGCCGCCCGGCACCGCACCTCCATGCGCCATGCCTCTACCCCTCCATGCCCTTACGCCTCCATGCCTCCGCAGAAGGAGTCCTGCCGTGTACGCCTTCACCCCCGCCGAGATGCACACCGCCGCCCACACCGCCCGCACCGCCGAACTGGCCGCCGAGGCCGCCGCCTGGCACCTCGCCCGGAAGGCCGCCCCGGTGACCGCCGGGCCCGCGCTGCCCGCCCTGCCCGTCCTGCCCGCCCTGCGCAACCGGCTCGGGGAGGCGCTGGTCGTCGCCGGGATCCGGCTGATGCAGCCCGCCCACGCCCAGGCCCGCGTCAGCCACGGCGGCGCGGCATGAGCAGGCGGCCGTTCACCGCCGTCCTGGCCGCCAACACCATCTCCATAGCCGGAAGTTCACTCACCCTCATCGGCGTCCCGTGGTTCGTGCTCCAGACCACGGGCAGCGCCGGCCGGGCCGGGATCGTCGCCTTCTGCGCCACCCTGCCCGTCGTCATCGCCGCGCTCGTCGGCGGCCCGGTCATCGACCGGATCGGGCGCCGCCGGGTCTCGGCGGCCTCCGACCTCATCTGCGCACTGTCGGTCGGCGCGATCCCGCTGCTGCACTACGCGGGGCTGCTGGAGTTCTGGATGCTGTGCGCGCTGATGGCCCTCGGCGGCCTCGTGCACACCCCGGGCCTGACCGCCCGCTACGTCCTGCTCCCCCACCTCGCCGAGCACGCGGGCACCACCCTCACCCGGGCCGCCGGCCTCTACGACGCCGTCTCGCGCGGGGCCCGGATGATCGGGGCGGCGCTGGCCGGCCTGCTGATCGCGGCCTTCGGCGCCGAGACCGTACTGCTGCTGGACGCGGCCACCTTCGGGGCCTCCGCCCTGCTGGTCAGCGCCTTCCTGCGCGGAATCCCGGCCGCCGAGCCCCAACGCTCCGCCGGAAAGGTCTCGTTCGCGGCGTACCGGGCCGAACTGGCCGAGGCCTGGGCCTTCCTGACCCGCTCACGTCTACTGGCGGGCATCACCCTGATGGTGATGATGACCAACGGCCTGGACCAGGGCTGGTCTTCGGTCCTGTTGCCGGTGCACGGCCGCGAGTCCCTGGGCGGCCCCGCCGCCCTGGGTCTGATGATCTCCCTCTTCGGCGGCTTCGCGCTGCTGGGCGCCCTGCTCTACGGGGCGTGGGGCGAGCGGTTCCCGCGCCGGGCGGTGTTCGCGGCGGCCTTCCTGGTCTCCGGGGCCACCCGGTACGTGGTCGCCGCCCTCACCGACACCACCCTGCCGCTCGCGGTGACGATGGCGCTGGCCGGCCTGGGCGCGGGCATGCTCAACCCGATCCTGACCACGGTCATGTACGAGCGGGTGCCGGAGGAGCTGCGCAGCCGCGTCTCGGGGGTGACCACGGCCGGCTGCGAGCTGACCATGCCGCTCGGCGGACTGGCGGCGGGCCTGCTGGTCGACGGCTTCGGGCCGACCCGGGCACTGCTCCTCTTCGGCGGCGCGTACCTGCTGACCACGCTCGCCCCGCTGGTCTTCCCGGCCTGGCGCGGCCTGGACCGCGCACCGCTCAGCAGGCGGGAACGGCCTCTCCCCGGTTCAGCGCGCGAAGGGCGTCCACGGCACCCGTCAGCGAAGTGACGGGGACCAGCCGGAGCCCTTCGGGGAGTTCCGACCGCGCGTCCGAGCACTCCGCCTTCGGTACGAGGAACACGGTCGCCCCGTCCCGCTTGGCGGCCTGGGTCTTCAGGGCCACCCCGCCGACCGCGCCGACCTCGCCGTCCGCGGAGATGGTTCCCGTACCGGCGATGGTGCGTCCGCCGGTGAGGTCGCCGCCGCTGCCGTCGCCGTCGAGCTTGTCGACGATGCCGAGGGAGAAGAGGAGCCCGGCGCTCGGACCGCCGACGTCGGCGAGGTTCAGCTCGACCTTCACGTCCTTCGGGTCCTTGTGGAGAAAGCCGAGGGCGGCCTCGGTGGCCGTCGACTGCGACTTGGCCATTTCCTCCAGATTGTGCGCCTCGATCTCCTTGTCGCTTCCGCCCGAGGAGTAGACGGCCTCCTTGGGCATGACGGCCCGGGTGGTGTCGAACCAGTGGCCGACGAGCTCGGGCAGGTTCACGGTCGTGGAGGGTCCGGTGGCCTGGATCGTGGTCATGCGCAGCTGGCCCTTGGTCTCACGGGACGGAGCCCCGGAGACGGAGATGACGGCCTTGCCGTCCCGCTCCCCCAGCACGTCGGCCGTGAGCCCCGGCTGGGCGATCACGAAGGGCAGCGGCGCGAACGCCGCGACGGCGAACAGCCCGATGACCGGCACGGCACAAACGGCCAGTGCGGCGGGACGCGGCAGACGCATGAGACGAGAGAGCACCCACCCAATCTATCCGCCCCCGCCGAATCCAGCCCCGCCGGCGTTTGAGGCGCGGGGTCTGGGGCGGAGCCCCAGGTCCTTCCAGCCCCGCCGGCGTTTGAGGCGCGGGGGTCCGGGGCAGAGCCCCCGGCAACGGCGCCGCACCGGCACACGCACCGGCACCCCCGAGCCCCCCGCCAAGGCCGCGCCTAGCGAAGGGCGTCGGCGACCTCCCGCGCCGCATCCACCACCCGCGGCCCCACCCGCTCCGGCACCGCGTCGGCCAGCATCACCACACCCACGCTGCCCTCCAGCCCGGTGATCCCCACGAGCGGCGCGGCAGCGCCACTGGCGCCCGCCTCCAGCTCCCCGTGGGTCAGCGTGTACCCCGGCTCGATCAGCTGGCCCTGACGGGCGGCCAGGATGGCCCGCCCGGCGGCCCCGCGGTCCAGCGGGTGGCGGAAGCCGGCCCGGTAGGCCACGTGGTAGTCCGTCCAGGTCGGCTCCACGACGGCGACGGCCAGCGCCTCGGTGCCGTCGACGAGGGTCAGGTGCGCGGTGGCCCCGATGTCCTCGGCGAGGGACCGCAGCGCGGGCAGGGCGGCCTCGCGTACGAGGGGATGCACCTGCCGGCCGAGCCGCAGCACGCCGAGCCCGACGCGGGCCCGGCCGCCGAGGTCACGGCGGACCAGGGCGTGCTGTTCGAGCGTGGCCAGGAGCCGGTAGACCACGGTGCGGTTGACACCGAGGCGGTTGGACAGCTCGGTGACGGTCAGACCGTGGTCGGTGTCGGCGAGCAGTTTGAGGACTCTGAGCCCTCTGTCGAGAGTCTGGGAGGTTTCCGCGGTCACGACGCCTCTCCCTCTTTCGGTGAGCGGCGGTGACTCTCTGCTAGGCGCGCCGCCGGTCCCGTGGCGGCGCACGGAGAGGCCGCCGGTAGCGGCCATTGCACCGGCTGCGCTCCCGCGGCGGCGCTGCCACGGTGCGTTCGATGCGGGGACAGTAGCGAGCAGGTCCGCTCAGCGGAAGAGCTCGTCCAGAATCCGGGCGCGTGCTACCTGTTTATGCCGGTTTCCGAGAGCCGTCGGCGTCCAAACGTGACCTCCGGCCCCCGGATTCCGTCACCGCATGCGGGTGGCCCACTCCTGCACTTTCTTGATCCGCTCGCGCAGCTGACCCGCCGTCGCCTCCGCGCTCGGCGGCCCTCCGCACACTCTGCGCAACTCCGTGTGGATCACCCCGTGCGGCTTGCCGCTCTGGTGGACGTACGCGCCCACCATCGTGTTGAGCGACTTGCGCAGCTCCAGCAGCTCCTTGTGCGAAACCACCGGCCGCCGGTCGGCCGGCAGCTCCAGCAGGTCCGCCTCCGCGTCCGGCTTGCGCCGGCTGTGCGCGATCTGCCGCGACTGGCGCTTCTGGAGCAGCATCTGTACCTGGTCCGGCTCCAGCAGCCCGGGGATGCCGAGGTAGTCCTGCTCCTCCTCGCTGCCCGGGTGCGCCTGCATGCCGAACTCGGCGCCGTCGTACAGCACCCGGTCGAAGACGGCGTCGGACTCCAGCGCCTCGAAGGACATCTGCTCGTCCTCGCCGGTGTCCTCGTCCTCCTGCCGGTTCGCCTCGTCCATCTCCTTCTCGGACTGGGCGTACGGGTCCTCCTCGCCCTGCTTCTTCGGCTTGTCGAGGACGTGGTCGCGCTCGACCTCCATCTCGTTGGCGAAGCCGAGCAGGTAGGGAATGGTCGGAAGGAACACGGAAGCGGTCTCGCCGCGCCTGCGCGATCGCACGAAGCGCCCGACGGCCTGCGCGAAGAACAGCGGGGTCGAAATGGTGGTGGCGTACACCCCCACTGCCAGCCGCGGCACGTCGACGCCCTCGGACACCATGCGGACCGCGACCATCCAGCGGTCGTTGTTCGCGCTGAAGGTGTCGATGTTCTTCGAGGCGCCGGTGTCGTCGGAGAGCACCACGGTCGCCTTGGTGCCCGTGATCTCCTTCAGCAGCTTGGCGTACGCGCGCGCCGAGTCCTGGTCGGCGGCGATGACGAGGCCGCCCGCGTCCGGGATGCCCTTGCGGACCTCGGTCAGCCGCTGGTCGGCGGCGCGCAGCACGTTCGGCATCCAGTCGCCGCGCGGGTCCAGCGCCGTGCGCCAGGCCTGCGAGATGGCGTCCTTGGTCATCGGCTCGCCGAGGCGCGCGGCGATCTCGTCGCCCGCCTTCGTCCGCCAGCGCATGTTGCCGCTGTAGGAGAGGAAGATGACCGGCCGGACGACGCCGTCGCCCAGCGCGTTGCCGTACCCGTAGGTGTAGTCGGCGGAGGACCGCCGGATCCCGTCGTTCCCCTCCTCGTAGGTCACGAAGGGGATGGGGTTGGTGTCGGACCGGAAGGGCGTTCCGGTCAGGGCCAGGCGCCGGGTGGCCGGGTCGAAGGCCTCCTGGCAGGCCTCGCCCCAGGACTTCGAGTCGCCGGCGTGGTGGATCTCGTCGAGGATCACGAGGGTCTTGCGCTGCTCGCACCGGTTGCGGTGCAGCATCGGCCGTACGCCGACACCGGCGTAGGTGACGGCGACCCCGTGGTACTCCTTGCTGAGCGGCCCGGCGGAGTACTCGGGGTCCAGCCGGATGCCTATCCGCGCCGCCGCCTCCGCCCACTGCTTCTTGAGGTGCTCGGTCGGCGCGACCACGGTCACCTGCTGGACCACGTGGTGGTGCAGCAGCCAGGAGGCGAGGGTCAGCGCGAAGGTGGTCTTGCCGGCGCCGGGGGTGGCGACGGCGAGGAAGTCCCGCGGCTGGGTCTGGATGTAGCGGTCCAGCGCCCCTTGCTGCCAGGCACGCAGTGCGCTGGCGGTACCCCAGGGAGCACGGCCGGGGAAGGCGGGTGAGAGGTGGTGGGAGGCGGTAGTAGTCACGGTCTCCGGTTCGTCGCTCTCGGCAGTCGTACGTAGGACAACCGGGCCACCTTACCGGTGCGGGCCCGCCCCTCGTGGAGGGACAGGCCCGTGACCTCGCGCGGTGCGGTGAGCGTCACATCGCTTCGTGCAGCGCCCGCAGCCGGCCGGCGATCCGCGCGATCTCCGTCTCGTGGCCTGCCGCCACGTCGATGACCAGCTCGTAGGCGGCGTCCTGGTCCACCTCGGCGAGGTCGATCCCGTCGACGGCCAGGAAGGTCGCTGCGGCCAGCCAGGCGGTGCGCTTGTTCCCGTCGACGAGGGGGTGGTTCGTGGCGATGCCGTGGAGCAGCGCGGCGGCCTGCTCGTACGGATCCTCGTACGCCGGAGTCCCGAACATCCGGGCCCGCGGCCGGTGCACAGCCGACTCCAGCAGTCCGGGGGCGCGCAGCTCGACGGGCTGGTCCTGGGCCAGGCAGGCGTGCCGGGCCAGGTCGAGGACCTCGGCGAGCGTGAGGTGTCGCCGCACCCGGGTGGCGCTCATGCGCCGAGCCGCTTCAGCAGCGCCGCGTGCCGCTGCGCGAGCCGCTCCGCTTCCGCCCCGACCCGTCCCCGCTCCGCCCGCAGCCGCACCTGTACGGCGTCCAGGGCGAGTTCCTCGGGCGTCCGCCCGGTGGCGTCGGCAAGATCGGCCAGTTCCGCGCGCTCGGCGTCGGAGAGGGGGATGGTCAGCTCGTTCATGGTCAGAAGCTAGCGCGCCGGGCGGTCCGGGCACACGGGGATTCTTCCGCCCCTCACGCCTTGGCGGGCTCCAGCCGGGTCGCGACCCACGCCCCCACCAGGGCCACGCAGGCCATCGGCAGGAACACGACCACGAAGGCGGCCGGGTGCGAGGCCCCCGCGCCCTCAGACAGGGTGTGCCCCGCCCCGACGGCCCCGCCGCCCAGCGCGGCGAAGGCGGCCCCGCCCGCGGCCAGCAGCACCACATTGGCGAGCGCGTCGGAGATCTGCAGGGCGGCGGAGTTCGCCCCGGCCTCCTCCGGCGCGGACAGCTTCAGCAGCAGCACGCTCGCGGAGCCCATCACCAGCCCCATGCCCAGGCAGCCGACGGCCCAGCCCAGCGCGAGCGTCCAGACGGGCACGGACTCGATGAGCACGGTCGGCGCCGCGGCGATGGCCAGCGCCACCAGCACCATGCCACCCACCATCAGCCGTTCCCGGTACGGGGCCATCCGCCCCTTCGACTGCACCCACGAGCCGCCCGCCCACGTCAGCCCGCCCGCGGCGAGCGAGAAGCCGGCCATGGTCGGGCTGAGCCCCCGCTGGGTGACCAGCATGAGCGGTACGAAGCTCTCGGCGGCGATGAACGATCCGGCCGCGACCCCGCGCAGCAGCACCACGGACGGCAGGCCGCGCCGGGCCAGGTACGTCCCGCGCGGCAGCAGCCCCAGCACGGCGGGGACGAGCAGGGCCGCGCCGGCGATGCCGGGGAGCAGGGACAGCCACCGGATGTCCTGGGCGGCGTACTGGAGCAGCCCGGCGCCCAGCGAGATCCCGAAGGCGAGCCGGATCCGCCGCCGGTCGAAGGCCGCGGGCGGCGCGTCCGGATCGACGGGCCCGGAGGCGGTCCGCCGTATCGCGGGCAGCGCGACGAGGAGCGGCACGACCACCAGGACCGGTATCCCCAGGAACACCCACCGCCACCCGAGGTGCTCGGTCACGGTCCCGGAGGCCAGCGGTCCGACGATGGACGGGACCACCCAGCCGGCGGCGAAGGCCGCCATGATCGCGGGCCGCAGCCGCTCCGGGTAGGCCCGGCTGACGACGACGTAGAGCGCGACGATGACCAGCCCGCCGCCGAAGCCCTGCACGGCCCGCCCGAGCACGAACACCCACATGGCCCCCGCGGTCCCCGAGCACACCAGCCCGGCGGCGAAGGCCCCGATCCCGACGGCCAGCGGCCGCAGCGGGCCCTGCCGGTCGGCCCACTGGCCGGACAGGACCATGCCGAAGAGGCTGGTGGTGAAGTAGGCGGAGAAGGCGAAGGCGTAGAGCCCGATCCCCTCCAGCTCGCGGGCGGCGACGGGCATGGCGGTCCCGACCGCCGTGGCCTCGAAGGCGATGAGGAAGACGACGGAGATGATCCCGAAGCTGAGCGTCCGGTACGCGGGCCCCATGACCCCGTCGGCCGGCGGGGTCGGGGTGAGGGGGTCGGTCTTCTCGGGGGCACGAGGTTCCAGGGCGCTCATCGCCCCAGAGTAAGGTCCGCTGCCCCAATTCACCCCTGTCAATTGGGCGGATCCCGCCTCGGTCCCGGGACCTAGGACTGTGAACGCGTCATGGCAGTCGTATTGCGGCGCCCGCGCATCCCTTCCCCCCACCCGCCGAGCCCTCGTACGGTCGTGCACATCACCACCACACAGCCGTGTGCCCGAGTGGTTGAGGGACTCGCCTGCAAAGCGAGTTACGCCGGTTCGATTCCGGTCACGGCTTCGCGGCGGGCCGCTCAGGGGCAGGCGCTCCCCTGAGCGGCCTTCGCCATGTCCGGCCCCGAGTCACGGGTGCCGCGCGTCAGCCCGCCGGGACCTCCTGCACGGTCAGCCGCTCCTGGAGACCGCCGCTGTCCTTGCAGCCCAACTCCTTGACCAGCGCGACCGCGGCTGCGTGCGCGAGCGTCAGGTTGGCCTGCCGGTACGCGGCGGCATCCCCGTGGGGGGACGTACGGTTCCACGCGCTGACGGCCAGCACGGCTGGTGATGCTCCCTCGGCGCCGGCCAGTCGGGGGCTGACGCAGTCGACGTACACGACACCTCGGTTCGGATCGGCCCAGGCGTTCCGCCCCACCCGGTACCGGGCCGCGTCGGGGTCGGTGTGCTTCGCATCCGCGACCCCGGGGAGCACCCGCTCCGCGGTCACCGTCAGCTCGGCCACATTCGAGTCGGCGTCCTTGTAGAGGGTGCAGATCCGCCGCTCCCGCCACGTGTCGCCGCCGGCCACCGGCTCGGCTGCCAGCTCCGCGGTCGCCGCCTGCACACTGTCCCGGTCCGTCGAGCGCGCGAACGTCCCGCTGCCCAGGGCCGCCGTCAGCGACTTCTCGGCGTCACCCGCGAACAGCCGGTGACACACCTCGCCCGCGGCCGAACCGGTCGGGCCGCTGGACGCGTCCCCGCCTTCCGTCCCACCGTCCCCGGCGCTGCACCCGGTGGCCAGGACCACCGTCAGCACGCCGGCAGCCAGTCCCGCTCGCACCCGTCCGGACCGCTCCTGCGTCCTACTCCGGGTCATGGCCCTGCTGGTCCTCTCGATCAGTGCCCGCCCCGTACCCGAGGATGGCGGACTGTCGCAATTCCTCGGCCAGGTCCGAGTCCCTCTCCCGCAGGTTGTGCTGGGTGATGAACCGCTCGGAGGGCGACTTCATCGTCTCCTCGCCCGCTCGGTAGATCTCGTCCTTCTGATCCCGGAGCTCCTGCTTGGAGTCGTCCTCGTGCTTCTTCTGCTCCGCCTCCGACCAGTCGCCGATGACCTGGCCCGCCATCTGTTCCAGCGCACCGCTGCCGGTGTCCACGGCGAGCGGGACGAGGATGGCCGCGGCACCCACCGCGGCGGTCGCCGGAAGGAACGCCACGCCGGCCGCGATCGCCGCGCCCGTACCGAACTCGATCCAGGCTCCGCGCTGCTCCAGGGCCTTGTTGTACTTCTCGTCCTCCGCGATGTGGTTCTCGCGGACCTGGTCGGCGCGGGACTGGTCCAGCATGCCCTGCACCTCCGCACCGACGCGCACGACCTCCTTGGCCGTGCCCTTGTCGATGTGACCGTCCGGACCGACCTGGGACTCCAGCACGGACGTCGCGTAGACGCGCTCTGCGGTGGACACCGTGGCGTAGGCGTCGGGGTGCTGCCCGAGCGCGCTCAGCAGCTTGCGCGCGTCCTTCTGCTCCAGCGTCATGTGGCCCGTGCCGTCCTTGGGATCGAACGGACCCAGCGTGCCGTTGCCGGTCAGCGAGCGGTTGACGTCGTCGATGTACCCGGCCGTCATGTTGCCCACGCTGTCCGCCAGTGACTCGTGCGCCTTGAGCAGTCCGGCGTCGCCGCCGTACTTGGTGACGACCTCCTTCATGATGCTCGCGGACGTGTCGTCCCGCACCAGCTTCGGCGACGGGTCGTCCCAGGCATGGCCGAGCGTCGCCGCCTCCAGCGCGTGACCGAGCGCGTCCGGCATGTACTGCTGAACCTTCTTCATATCGTCCGGATTCGTGCTTTCCGTGTCGATCGTGAAGTCGTACTTCTCGTTGCCGAAGAAGTCGAGGTAGTTCTTGATCGGCTTCTTGTCCTCGCCCTTGCCCAGGTCGGCCGCGCCGGACTTCTCGGTCCCGTCCTTGTTGTACGCGTGCGGCTCGCGCTCGGGGTCGAAGAACTCCTTCGCGGCATCCGGGCTGTGCCCCATCGCCTCCAGGAAGCTGACCACCGGGTCGTAGCCGGCGCCGTTGACCCCGGACGGATTGAACAGGTTCTTGCCGTAGCCGTTGATGTGCCGGGTCGAGTTGAAGAAGTCCGGGTCCTTGGCGTGGATCTGCGTCGCGTGCTCGGCGATCGGGACCAGGAACTTGGGGTCGTAGTTGCCGTACCGCATGATCCCGCCGAGGAGCTGGTACCCGTACGGCGGGTTCTGGTCGTACTTGGCGAGCGGGATGTGCTGGGTGCCGAGCTTGCGCAACTCCTGCGCGTAGGAGTCCGGCAGATGCGGCTCGCTCTTCGAGTTGGTGGCGGTGGCCAGGTTGAGGCCCAGGTTCTTCTGGAGTTCCTGGACGTCCTTGAGGCGCTGCTCGTCGAGCTTCGAGTAGTCGTACGTGTCCGTCGACATGTATCCGAAGAACTCGAGCGCCCCCTTGGGGCCGAGCGTCTCGTAGAAGTTCTTCGAGAACTCCGGGACCTTCGCGTTGTCCGCCAGCAGCTCGTTGAGCTCCACGAGCTCGTCGTGGCTCAGCTCCCGCCCCTTCTTCGCGAGGTCGGCGGCGCGGCCGGCCTGCTCGGCGTCGAGGCTGCCGTACTTCGGCCCGCTGAAGTCGTGCGAGTCGGTGACGTTGGCGCTGAGCATGCGGGACAGCGACTGGTCGGTGTCGTCGCAGTTGTCGATGATCGCGTCGATCTTCTGCTGCCACAGCCCGCGGTTCTCGCGCAGGGACCGCTGGTAGTCGGGATCGTGGCGGGCTGCGTTCCGCTCCCCCTCGGTGGCCAGGGGAATCTCGGACACCCGGCCGGAGGCGTCGACCCGGAAGCCGGCGGCGGGGGCCTCCTCGTCCGAGATCTTCTTCAGCTGGTCGCGGGAGGACTTGAAGACGGCCAAGCCCTCGGACAGCGCCTTGTGGATGCCCTTGGCCTCCTTGGCGGCGTCCTCGAACTCCTTGGCGGTCTTGTCGACGAAGGCTCTGCCGACACCGGCCGTGACCCCGTTCCACTCGGCCTTGTCGGCCTTGGCCTTCATGCCGTTGCGGGCCGCCTCGGCGAGCTCGTCCAGCTTGGTGACCATCGCCTGCCAGTCGGTGACGGTCGTCTGGAGCTTGTCGACCGGGGCGTTCAGCACGTTCTCGTACGTCAGCATGCGACGGGCCCCTACTTGAGGTACTGGTCGATGGCGGAAGCGGAGAAGTCCGCGTGGAGCTGCTGCTCGTCCTTGGCGTGGGAGGAGAGCGAGTAGTTCAGACCGTTGGAGATGTTGGCGCATGCGGCCACGAGGGTCTTCACCTGGCTCTCCCAGGTGGTGTGTGCCTTGAGCAGGGCCGCCCCGCTCGCGAAGCCCTCCTTCGTGAGCGCGCCCGCCGCTTCGGTGGTGGCGGTGGCGGCGTGCTTGCCGTCCGTCAGGAGGCGCGTGTGCAGCTTGTACGCCTCGGAGCCGATGGCTCCGATGTGGTCCTGGTTGAGCTCCAGGTCACCGCCACCACCGCCGCCGGGCTCGACGGGTACGTGGTTGAGCCTCATGGAGACGTTGGTGGCGGCCGTGGCGCGTGCCGCCGACCATTCCTCGTCGAACGACATCGCGTGAACTCCCGTGTGAAGGCAGGTCCGGTCAGCGGTCAGTGGTGAGTGGCCAGTGGTGGGTGGTGAGTGATCAGCGTCTGTTGCGGCTTACGACGACCGCGGTGACAGCTCCGCCGATGAGCACGCAGGCTCCCAGACCGAGGGCGATCCAGGGAAGGGTGCTGCCGCTCTTCTTCTCCTCGGCCTGGGGAGCCGGAGAGGACGCCGCCGTGTCGGGGGCCTTGCCGTCGGTGGAGGGCGAGGGGTTCTTGGCCCCGTCCGCGGCAGCCAGGTCGGGCAGCGGGTACACGTCGGCCGGGCCGGGGTCGCCAGGGGTGGGGACCGCGATCCGGGGCCGGACGATGCCGTAGCCGATGTAGTCGTTGCGCTGGGCGCCGTCGGTGGGCTTGCCGGCGGTGTTCAGGAGGACCCGGAGGACCTGGTTGTTGGTCCAGTTCGGGTGCGCGGACCAGAGCAGGGCCGCGGAGGCAGAGGCCAGGGCGGTGGCGTCACTGGTGCCGTGTGTCTTGCACAGCCCTGTCTTACCGGTACACGCCATGACGATGTCAACGCCCGGGGCAGACAGGTCGACCTGCGAGCCGTGCTGTGATTCCTTCGTCGCATTGCCACCGGCATCCACCGCACCAACGCCCACGACTCCTGGCGTCGCACCGGGGTACTCGACCTTGTTGAGTGCGTCCCCGGTGTTGCCGACAGAAGCAAAGATCAGTTTTCCCTTGGAGATCGCGTACTTCACCGCGTCCGCCCGCCCCCGGTCTTCCTCCGGCTGGCCGGACGTTCCCTGGGAAATGTTAATGATCTTGGCATCCGTGTCTGCCGCATATCTGATGGCCTCGATAAGCGACGGGGTCGATGCCTCTTCCAACATATTCGGAACACGGATCGGAAGGATCTTGGCGCCGGGTGCAAGCCCGTAGGCGCCATCCCCGCTCGGATGCTTTCCAGTACCCGCGATGAGCGCAGCCATCCCGGTGCCGTGGCCGCTGTAGTCGGTACGTTCGTCGCCCTCGGCCTTCCCGGCAAGGAAATCCTTGCCGGGAAGGACTTGCCCTTCCAGTTCTGGGATGCTCTTGACCCCGGTATCGATCACCGCAACGGTGATCCCCTTACCCGTGCTGACCTTCCAGATGTCGTCAGCCTTCATGGTGTCGAGATGCCATTGCTGCGAGCGAATGGTCTCCGCGTGGGCCGGGGTCGCGGCGACCCCGGCCAGCAGCAGGCCCACCAGGGCCGAGGTCGCCTTGCGCATGTGCATCCCGTACAACGTCCGTTCTGCTCAGTCGATCACCGGCGGAACAACACGACGGTTGCCCTGCCAGGTCTCTTCGTCCTCGGCAAGGTAATCGGGGCGTTCGCCGCCCTGGTCCTCGCGTCGCCTGTTCGGAGTGTGCGCACCCGCGCCGGTACCACCAGCGGTGTTCCGCACCAGGCCGGAGCCGCCCTGTGTGAACGGCTGACCGCCCTTGGCGCCCGCCGCGGACTGGCGCCCGCCGACGATACCTCCCGGCTCCGAAGCCAGTCGACGGCCCACCGGGGAACCGCCTACGCCACCGTGGGCGCCGCCGCCCATACCGCCACCCATCATGCCGCCCATGCCACGACCGGCCTGAGTGCCGCCCATGGCACGGCCGGTCTGAGTGCCTTCCGTGCCGATGACCGTACCGCGCGGGATGCTCGAGCTGGGGCCACTGGTCGGCACCTGGCGGCCGCCCATGATCCCGTTGTCCCGCGGGGGCAGGCCGGCTACTTGGCCAACCTTGCCGAGGCCGTTATTGGGACCGCTCAGTCCCTGCAGCGGTCCGGGGCCGCCGGGGCCGATGCCGGGCTTCGGCCCGCTGATCGGCGGGAGCGACACGGGCGGGATCGGCAGCACGGGGCTGGGTCCGCCGGGGCCCACGGGCACCTGGGGAACGGGCGTACCCGTCGCAGGCAAGGTCGTCGGCGGCGGCAGCGTCGCCACGTGGTCGAGGCCCAAGTCGACGTTATGGTCCGGGATTCCGGGCACGGGCAGAGTTGGCGACCCCGTCGTCCGAGGCGGCGTAGTGTCCGCCTGCGGCGGGTGCCCAGGGACCCAACCGGGTTCGTTCGACTGGCGTTCCCCAGGACCGCTGGGAGTCACGTGCGAGGACCCGGCCGAACCGGCCGCTCCTCCGCCGGGGCGCGCCATGTCCTCACTCTCAAAGCGTTCCTTCGGCACGAACGTCTCCGGCGGCGGCGGGAACGTCGGGATCTCCGCCTTGTTCATCTCCGTCGACGACTGCTCGTACTTCTGCGCCAGGTTGTTCATCAGCCTGACCGCCTCGCGGTGGTCGGCCTCCAGCGTCGCTTCCGCCTCTTTGGCGACCTTAGGCGCGTCCGGGTCGTTGTGGGCCTTCCGGGCGGCTTCGAGGTTCTTGGCAGCGCCCGTGTCGTAGCCGGGCATCTTCTGTGCCTCGGTCATCATCTGGACGGTGTCGGCCATCCACTTCGAGCCCGTCGCGCTGTAATCGCTCAGCCGGAGCGTCGCGTTGCCCGCCCGGCCCACCCACTCCTGGAAGGCCGTGGCCCCTGCGCCTTCCCAGCCTGTGACGCGGTGATTCTTGAGCTTCTCCGCGATCTTCCGGATGTCCTCGGACGCCTTCTCCAGCCGATCGGCCCGGTCCTTGACCGCGATCGGGTCCAGCGAAGCGATCATCGCGCGCAGCTGCTGGTGCGAGTAGCCGTCAAAAGTCGTTGCCACCATCAGTGGTTACCCCCCGTCGCGTTGCCACCAGTTCCAGGAGTCGGGGTACCGGGGTGCTGCGAGGCTGCCAGCCTGCGCTGCTCCTCCAGATAGGGATCGCGCTCCGGCACGTACTGCTTCTCTGCCTCCTTGGCAATGGCGACCATGCGACGCTGCGTGTCTTCGTCGACGTCGCCGTAGCCCTTGCCCGCCGTCATGATCGCGATGCCCAGCGCCTCGATCTGGTCCGCCAGCCCCTTCGAGAGCTTCTGGAGCTCCGTGATGACGGTGTCGTACGACTTGAAGAGGGCGTCCGCCTCCGGGAAGCCGTGGCCGAGCTTTGCGGCCGGCAGGGTGCCGTCCGCCAGCTTCTTGTGGTCCGCGTTCGAGCCGGTGAGGTCGTCCAGGAGGACCTTCACCATGTTCTTGTATTCCGTCAGCGAGTCGTACTCGATCTTCAGCGCTGCCGCCGTCTGGGCCGCGGCCTGCGCGCTGATCGCCGCCGCCGTACCCGCCGCAGCTCCCATCAGAACCGGCCCATTGTCCACTGCCACGATGGCCTCCCCGACTCCCCGTCTCCCCGTGGTCGCGGCGCCAGCGCCGCTCCCCGTCCCCGTTCGCACCCGTTCGCACGCGCACGTATTCACTCTTACCGATCACTCTAGCGACCGGCACCGACAGTCCCAAGTCCGGTGTTGCACGTGCAATGCGTGTCACACGGTCACGAGTTGGGCACGGCGACCGCCGCCGATGGCCTGATCGGGAGCCTGTTCACCGGGCGGCCCGTGGCCGCGCGTACTGCCGAGGCTACCGCCGCGGGCGCCGTCACCACAGGGATCGCGCTCGCCGCCTTCGCTCCGAAGGGGGCCACCACGTCCCGTTCCTCGACCAGTTTGACGATGCGCACCGTCGGGGCGTCCAGCGAAGTCGGCAGGGCGTAGCCCGTCAGGTCCGGGTGGCGGACCAGGCCCGAGACCGTGCGGAGGTTTTCGGTCAGGGCCGCGCCGACCCCCTGCGTGACGCCCGCTTCGATACGGGCTTCCAGCTGGCGGGGGTTGAGGATGCGGCCGACGTCCTGGGCCACGGCCAGTTCGACCACGCGGACCGAGCCCAGTTCGATGTCCACGTCCACCACCGCGCGGATCGCGCAGAAGGCGAGGCCCACGAAGGCGTCGCCCTGGCCGTCCCCGTCCAGGGGTTCCGTCGGGTGGGGGCGGCACTGGGCCGTCGCCCAGAGTTCCTTGCCCTCCATCGCCTCCGTGACCGTCGTGGAGAACGCGCCGTCGTACGACGTGATTCGGCCATCCGCGATCTGGAGCAGTTCCGTCGACATGCCCAGCTTGTGGGCCATGGGCTGGAGGAGTTGGGTGCGGACCATCTTGGCGGCCCGTTCGACCGCTCCGCCCGAGACCCAGGTGTGGCGGCCGTGCGCCGACGGGCCCGCCGGCGGCTGGTCGGTGTCGACCGGGGCCATCGTCACCTCGTCGACGCCCAGGACCTCCTGGACGATCTGCCGGGCGAGGGTCGCGAAGCCCTGGCCCGTGTCGACCGCGGCGCAGATCACCGTCGCCACGCCGTTGACCACCTTCACGGTGGCGGTGGAGACCTCGTCCGTACCCTCCGCGCCGAGCATGTGCACCATGCCGACGCCGTAGCCGACCCCGCGCCGCACCGCGCCCGGCTCGCCCGCGCCCTCCAGGCCGCCCGGGAGCAGCCACTCGTCCTCCGGGGTGTCCTTGGGGAGGGCGGGCAGCTCGAAGTCGCGGACGGAGCGGAGGAGTTCGGCCACCGGGGCCGGGCAGGTCACCGTCTGGCCGGTGGGGAGCAGGTCGCCGGTCGCCAGGACGTTGCGCATGCGCAGTTCCGCGCCGTCGATGCCGAGGGCGGCCGCGAGCTTGTCCATCTGGCCCTCGTACGCGGCGCAGACCTGCATCGCGCCTTCGCCCCGGACGTGGCCCGACGGGGGGTTGTTCGTACGGACCGCCCAGCCTTCGACGAAGGCGTGCGGGACGACGTACGGGCCGCAGGCGAAGGCCACCGCCGCCGCGAGGGATTCCGAAGAGGCGTCCGCGTACGCGCCCGCGTCCATCAGGATCTGGGCCTCGACCTTGACCAGACGGCCCTCCGCGTCCGCGTGGTGGCGGTAGCGCAGCAGGGTCGGGTGGCGGTGGGTGTGGCCGAGGAAGGACTCCTCGCGGGTGGCGGCCAGTTTGACCGGGCAGCCCGTGCGCAGCGCCAGGAGGCCGAGCGGGAGCTGGAAGGCGGCGTCCTCGCGGTCGGCCGTGGCGCCCGGGACCCCGGTGACGACGACGCGGACGCGGTCCGGGTCGAGGCCGAAGCAGGCCGCCGCCAGGTCGCGGTCGGTGTGCGGGTCGGTGGAGGCGGTGTACAGCTCCACGCCGCCGTCGGGGCGCGGCACGGCCAGCCCGGCCTCGGCGCCGATGGGGGCGGGGTCCTGGCGGCCGATGCGGTAGAGGCCCTCGACGACGACCTCGCCGGTGGCCTCCGGGTCGCCGTAGCGCAGCGGGATGTGCCGGATCAGGTTGCCGTCGGGGTGCAGGGCGGGCGCGCCGAAGGACTGCTCGGGGTCGGTCACCGGGTCGAGGAGCTCGTACTCGACGGCGATCGCGGCCGCGGCGAGGCGGGCGGTGTCGGGGTGGTCGGCGGCGACGGCGGCGATGGGCTCGCCGTGGTGGCGCACGACGTCGTGCGCGAAGACCGGCCGGTCGGCGATGCGGCGGCCGTGGGTGGTGGCGCCGGGGACGTCGGCGTGGGTGACGACGGCGCGCACGCCGGGCATGTCGGCGGCGGCCGAGGTGTCGATGGAGAGGATCCGGGCGTGGGCGTGCGGGGAGCGGAGCACGGCGGCCCACAGGAGGCCCTCGGCCCACAGGTCGGCGGCGTACGGGAAGGTGCCCTCGGTCTTGGCGCGGGTGTCCGCGGCGGGCACGGAGGCGCCGATTCCGCGGGGCTCCTGCTGGTCCGCGGCCTCCGGGGGCGCCGCCATGGCCGTCACCGTGCTGTTCACCGTCGTCGTCGCCGTCGCCGCGTCCTGCGCGCTCACACCGTGCCTCCGTGGTGGATGCCGCCCTCGCCGGGCGCTGCCTGATGCGGAATGCGCGGCTCCGGCGAAGCCGCGGGCTCGGCGGTCGCCGCCTCGCGCCCGGCCACGACCTCGCGCACGGCGTCGATGACCCCCGCGTAGCCGGAGCAGCGGCAGAGGTTGCCGCAGAGCGCCTGGCGGGTCTCCAGCTCGCTGGGGGCGTGATTGCCCTCCAGCAGGTCGTGAATGGTCATCGCCATGCCCGGGACGCAGAAACCGCACTGCACCGCACCCGACCTGCACAACGCCTGCTGCACGTCCGAGAGTTCCCCGTCCGTCGCGAGACCTTCGACGGTCTTGACCTCGCTCCCGGCGGCCGTCGCGGCCGGCACCAGGCAGGAGGCGACGAGCCGGCCGTCGACCTGCACGGCGCAGGCGCCGCACTCGCCCTGCGAGCAGCCGTCCTTGGCGCCGGCGAGGCCGAGGCGCTCGCGCAGCACGTAGAGGAGGGATTCGCCGATCCAGGCGCCGGTGACGGGCCGGTCGGCGCCGTTGACGCGCAGGACGTAGGAGGCCTGCGGGTGCTCGTGATGGGCGACGGCCCCGGCTGCCGCCGTTCCTTCTTCGTACGTCGGCACCTCGGCCGGGAAACCTTCGGCGGTGTCCTCGGTCGGCGGTGCCACAGCGGTGTCGGCGGTGTCGCCGGTCGGCGCGGGCCCGGCCGGAATCCCGGCCGGTGCCGGGGCGGCCCCGGCGAAGCCGTGCCCGTCCGTGTCGCCAGGCTCCGGGGCGGGCGAGGACGAGGACGAGGACGAGAGCGAAGGCGAGGCCGTGACCACGGCCTCGGGCGCGACCACCGGCTCGGCCTCGGCCTCGTGCGCGACCACGGGCTCCGGATCCGGCTCCGGCCCGGCCCCGAACTCCTGCCCGGCCGCGAACTCCGCCCCCGCCCCGAACCGCGACCCGCCCGCAGCCGCCAGATCCGGCATGTGGCCGAACGCCGCGAAGCCGTGCCCGTCGGTCTCCGTGAACGAGCTGGGCGATCCGGACGACCCCGACGATGCGGGCCGGGACCCCTCGACCGGCATCTCCGCCGGACCGTGGGCCGCCTCGATGTCGTGCGGAGCCGGATGCACCGGCTCGCCCTCCGGCAGCGGGGTGCCCACGCCGGGGCCGCCCAACACGCGCGGGCCGCGCCCCAGGGCGCCGACCCCGGGCCCGCCGAGCAGCCGCCCGGCACCCGTGGCCGTGGCCGTGGCGGCGGCCGTGGCCACCGCCTCGTCCGTGCCGGGCAGTACGCCCGCGTCCGGGCCCCCGGCCGGCTGCTGCGCCGCGTACCCGCGCGCGCCCTCGAAGTCGGGGTGGTTCGCCCAGGGCGCCGGGGCGCCGCCCGGCAGCGTCGCCGGGGCCTGGCTCCAGTCGGCGGCCGGCGCGCTCTGGCGGAACTCGCGCGGCTGCTCGGACAGTTCCTGCATGTTCGAGATATCGGTCATGTCCGGCATGACCCATTGGCCGGTCGCCCCGCCCTCGGGCTCCTGCGGCACGTCCGGGAACCGCCATTCCGCGGTCGCCGCCGGATCGGGCTCCGGCTCGGCCTCGGCGAACGCCGCGGCCACCGACGCCGGGATCGGGATCGACGCCGGAATCGGCCCGCCGACGGGCGCGGGCGCCGGAGCGGACACGCCCCCGCCACCGGCCGCCGGGTCGGCCGGACCCGAAGCGCCCGCCTCCGGCCACTGCACCGGGAGCGTCCAGGTGCCCGTAGCCGCCGGGTCCGTACTGGCCGAGCCGAGCGGCACGATCATCGGCGGCGGCACGTACCCGTGCCCGGGCGCCGCGAGCGGCTCACCCGTGCCGAGCGCGTCCAGCATGTCCTGCGGCAGCTTGACGAAGGCCGTCGCGTCCGAGTCGTACTCGCCGCCCTGCGGGACCGGTTCCCAGCCCCAGCCCGCCGCACCGTTCCCCTGGCCCTGGCTCACGTTCTCGTTCTCGTTCCCGCTCATGAGGTCAGCGCCCTCCCCAGGGCCCTGCGCGCCAGCACGGCCACCGTCCGCCGCAGATGCAGTACACCGGGAGCCACCGGTTCCCCCTGGTCGGGCACGCAGGCCGCCGCGACGTACTCGCCGAAGGCCTCCAACGCCTCGGGGGCCAGGCTCCGCTCGCCGTCCCAGTCGATCAACGAGGCCACCCACTGCTCGGCCTCCAGCGGCCGCAGCGGCATCGGGGCGACCGCCCCGATCGCGCAGCGCACGCCCCGGCGCGCGGGATCCAGCACCAGCCCCACGGACGCCACCGCGCGCCCCGGCCCCGTACGCCCCGTGGCCTTCAGGAACACCTGCGGCGCGTGCAGCAGCGGCACCCGTACGAAGCCGATCAGCTCCCCGGGCCGCAGCATCTCCCGGCCGGCCAGCAGGTGCGAGACCGGGATCTCGCGCGATCCGCCCGGGCCGACGATGACGAGCACGGCCTCCAGCGCGGCCAGCACGGGGAGGGCGTCACCCGTGGGCGCTGCGGTGGCGATGTTGCCGCCGAGGGTGCCGGCGTTGCGGATCTGCGGGGGCCCGGCGGCGCGCGCGGCGGCCGCCAGCGCGGGGATCAGAGCGGCGAAATCCGGCCGCCCCATCCGCGCGTGGGTCAGGCCCGCGCCGAGCAGCGCGTGGCCGTCCTGGTACTGCCAGCCGCGGATCTCGTTGATCCGGCCCAGGCCCACCAGCGCGGCGGGCCGCAGCTGCCCGGCGTTGACGGCGGCCATGAGGTCGGTGCCGCCCGCCACGGGCACGGCGGCGGGCATGGCGGTGAGTGCCGCCACGGCCTCGTCGAGCGAGGCCGGCAGCGTCACGGACTGCGCCGCCTGCGGTGCGTGCGTGGTCAACCCAGCTGCCCCTTCCCGATGTCCCGGTCCCGGCGCTCACGCCTGTCCGCCGTACGGTACGTCCTCACCGCCGGGAGGTGGCAACTCTGGCACATCTTCGCGGACGTCCGGCGCGAGGGTCGGCCGGGCGCCCCCCTGGGCCGGCCCGGCACGTTCGGGCCCCCGCCGGGGACCGCCCCGGCGCCGCCCGCTCCCGGCCCGGCCCCGCCCCCGCACCGTCCGCCCACCACCCCGCTCCGCCGACTGACCGTTTTTCCCCGTATCACCGGAAATCCAGCCAGAGTTCCGCTTCTCTTCGCCCCGCGTCCTGTCACACGTTCGGGGGCGCGCCCTCCTTCGGCCGCCCCAGCACCCCCGGCCGCCGCTGCCACGGCAGCGGGCCGCCCGGCGGCCGGTAACCGACCCCGAGCGCGTCCAGGCGCGCGTAGTGCGCCGCCGCCATCCGCCCCTCGAACCAGGCGAAATCGCGCTCCTCAGACTCCGGGAGCCGCGACCACACCACCTCCGCGAAGGCCGCCAGCCGCGGGAACACCTGGTAGTCGACCCGCCCCTGGTCCTCCATCACCTCGGTCCACACGTTGGCCTGCGCGCCGAGCACATGGGCGGCCGCCTCCGGCGACAACTTCGGCGGTACCGGCTCAAAGCGGTACACATCCTCCAGCGAGCGCACGTACGCGATGGGCACCGGCTCCTCGGAGCCGCCCGCCTGACGGTAGTCCAGGTAGACGTGCTGCTCGGGGCACATCACCACGTCGTGCCCGGCCTCGGCGGCGGCGATCCCGCCCGCGTAGCCGCGCCACGAGGAGACGGCGGCCCCCGGCGCGAGCCCGCCCTCCAGGATCTCGTCCCACCCGATCAGCCGCCGCCCGCGCTCGGCGAGCCAGGTGTCGAAGTGCCGGATGAACCAGGACTGCAGCCCGTCCTCCCCGTCCACCCCCAGCTCGCGGATCCGCTCCTGCGCGACCGCCGAGGCCCTCCACTGCTCCTTGGGGCACTCGTCCCCGCCCACGTGCACGAAGGGCGACACCTCGGCGGGGAACAGTTCGAGCAGCTCCTCGAAGACCCCTTCGTAGAACCGGACCACGGCCCCGGTCGGCGCGAGCACGTTCTCGTTGATCCCCCAGTCGTCCCACACCCCCAGCGCCGAGGTGTCGACGACGTCGGTGTTGCCCAGCTCCGGGTACGCGGCGATCGCGGCCTGCGAATGCCCCGGCACGTCGATCTCCGGGACCACGCGGACGTGCCGCTCGGCGGCGTACGCGACGATCTCGCGGATGTCGTCCTGCGTGTAGTAGCCGCCGTGCGGGGTCTCGTTCCACAGCGGCGAGGCCCGGTGGCCCCACCGGCTGCGCGCCCGCCACGCGCCGACCTCGGTCAGGCGCGGGTAGCGCTTGATCTCGATCCGCCAGCCCTGGTCGTCCGTCAGGTGCAGGTGCAGGACGTTGAGCTTGTGCGCGGCGAGCAGGTCGATGTAGCGCAGCACCCCGTCCTTGGGCATGAAGTGCCGGGCGACGTCGAGCATCAGCCCGCGCCAGCCGAACCGCGGGCCGTCGGTGATCCGCCCGTACGGCAGGCTCCACGCGCGCCCGGGCAGCGGCGCCTTGCGGTACGCGTCCGGCCCCAGCAGCTGACGCAGCGTCTGCAGGCCCCAGAACAGCCCGGCCCCGCTCGCCCCGACCAGCTCGACGCCCGCCGCGCCGACGGTGATCCCGTACGACTCGGGCCCCAGCCGCTCCCCGTACTCCGGATCCAGCCGCAGGGTCACGTCCGCGGCCGCGCCGGGCCCGGCGGCCGGCAGGCTCCAGCCGGTGGCCGCGCCCAGCTCCCGGCGCAGCAGCCGCGCCACGCCCTCCGTGCCGGGTCCGGCCGCGAGGACCGGCTCGGCGCCGAACGCGTAGCGGCGCCCGCCCTCGTCGAAGACGGCGGCTTGGGGTACGGGGATCAGGTCCATGCGTCAGCCCTTCGCAGCAGCCTGTTGCACCCTGCGCAACGCCCGTTCCACAGAGTGCTCGTGACGCCGACCCTAGTACGCGAAAGGCCCCCGGGACGCGACAATGCGCGCCCCGGGGGCCTCGGTCCCGCCAGGGAGGGGCCGGACTACTTGTCCTTGCCGCCCTTGTCCTTGTCCCCGCCGGGGCCCATGGACTCGTAGATCTCCTTGCACATGGGGCAGACCGGGTACTTCTTCGGGTCACGGCCCGGTACCCAGACCTTGCCGCAGAGCGCGACGACGGGGGTCCCGTCGAGGGCGCTCGCCATGATCTTGTCCTTCTGGACGTAGTGGGCGAAGCGCTCGTGGTCGCCGTCACCGTGCGACACCTGCGGCGTCGGCTCTACGAGGGTCCCCGTGCCAGTCCCGCGCTCGGGCTCAAGAGTGCTCATGGAACCCAGGGTACTGAACCCCGTGCGGGTCAGTTGAGCGACGGGTCGTCCGGATAGGTGGCGACCATCGCGAGCTCGCTGCGCTGGCGGCGCAGTACCGCCCGCCAGAGCCGCTCCGGGTCGGGGAAGGACACGTCGCCGGGCTCGGATTCCACGACGTACCAGGCGCCGTCGCCCAGCTCGTCCTCCAGCTGGCCCGGGCCCCAGCCCGAGTAGCCGGCGAAGATGCGCAGCGAGCCCAGGGCGGCGGCCAGCAGCTCCGGCGGGGCCTCCAGGTCGACCAGGCCGATCGCCCCGTGCACCCGGCGCCAGCCGAGGGGGCCCTCCTCGCCCGGGATGACCGCCACCCCCAGGGCCGAGTCCAGTGCGACGGGCCCGCCCTGGAAGACCACGCCCGGGTCGCCGGCCAGCGGCGCCCAGGGCAGCAGGACGTCGCCGACGCCCACGGGCGTCGGCCGGTTGAGGACCACGCCGAGCGAGCCCTGCTCGTCGTGGTCGAGCAGGAGCACCACCGCGCGGTCGAAATTCGGGTCCGCGAGGCGGGGGGTGGCCACGAGCAGCCGCCCTGTGAGGGAGGACACCTCGGTCATGCCGCCATGATCCCGCACATTCGCCCGTTGCGGGGAGCGGGCGGGGAGATCGGATCTCACGCAGCTCAGGGCGCACGGCAGCAGGAAGGAGCGCGCACGGGAAGCACGGGCGGAACGCAACGCTCCGCCACTTGGCGCACACACACGGTGCTGTGTCTCATTCATGACAGTCATACGGCCGCGTCACCCTTACGAACAAGGGGGTGGTGGCCCTTACCCTTTTCCCTGGCCCCCCTGCCCACCCCTCTTCGGAACGCGAGATTCATGACCGTCACCGACGATGTCCTGCTTGTCCACGGCGGCACCCCGCTTGAGGGCGAGATCCGTGTCCGCGGCGCGAAGAACCTCGTGCCCAAGGCCATGGTCGCCGCTCTGCTCGGCAGCGAACCCAGCCGGCTGCGCAACGTTCCCGACATCCGTGACGTGCGCGTCGTCCGCGGGCTGCTCCAGCTGCACGGGGTGACGGTCCGCCCCGGCGAGGAGCCGGGCGAGCTGGTGCTCGACCCGACCCACGTCGAGAGCGCGAACGTCGCCGACATCGACGCGCACGCGGGCTCCTCCCGCATCCCCATCCTGTTCTGCGGCCCCCTGCTGCACCGCCTCGGCCACGCCTTCATCCCGGGCCTGGGCGGCTGCGACATCGGCGGCCGGCCGATCGACTTCCACTTCGACGTGCTCCGCCAGTTCGGCGCGACCATCGAGAAGCGCGAGGGCGGCCAGTACCTGGAGGCCCCGCAGCGCCTCCGCGGCTGCAAGATCCGCCTCCCCTACCCGTCGGTCGGCTCGACCGAGCAGGTGCTGCTGACGGCCGTCCTGGCCGAGGGCGTCACCGAGCTCAGCAACGCCGCGGTGGAGCCGGAGATCGAGGACCTCATCTGCGTCCTGCAGAAGATGGGCGCGATCATCTCCGTCGACACCGACCGGACCATCCGGATCACGGGTGTGGACCGGCTGGGCGGCTACAACCACAAGGCGCTCCCGGACCGGCTGGAGGCCGCCTCCTGGGCGTCCGCGGCCCTGGCGACCGGCGGCAACATCTACGTCCGCGGGGCGCAGCAGCGCTCGATGATGACGTTCCTGAACACCTTCCGCCGCGTCGGCGGGGCGTTCGAGATCGACGACAACGGCATCCGCTTCTGGCACCCGGGCGGCCCGCTCAACGCCATCGCGCTGGAGACGGACGTGCACCCCGGCTTCCAGACCGACTGGCAGCAGCCGCTCGTGGTGGCCCTGACGCAGGCGACCGGCCTCTCGATCGTCCACGAGACGGTCTACGAGTCCCGGCTCGGCTTCACCTCGGCGCTCAACCAGATGGGTGCTCACATCCAGCTGTACCGCGAGTGCCTGGGCGGCTCGGCCTGCCGCTTCGGCCAGCGCAACTTCCTGCACTCGGCGGTCGTCTCCGGCCCCACCAAGCTCCAGGGTGCGGACCTGGTCATCCCCGACCTGCGCGGCGGGTTCTCGTACCTGATCGCGGCGCTGGCGGCCGAGGGCACCTCGCGCGTCCACGGCATCGACCTGATCAACCGCGGCTACGAGAACTTCATGGAGAAGCTCGTGGAGCTCGGCGCGAAGGTCGAACTCCCGGGCGGCGACCTCGTCTGAGCCCCGCGGCTCATCGCGAAGCCCCCCGTGCCCCGCAAGGGGCCGGGGGGCTTTCCCGTCCCCTCCCCGCCCCTTCCCCGTCCCTTCCGCCGGGCCTGGCGGACCCTCAGGCCCCGCTGGGGGCCCGCACGGCCCGCCGGTACGCCCGCAGGCCCTCCAGGGCCCCCAAGCGGCGCGCGGGGGCCCCGGAACAGGCCGAAGGGCGGCCGCCCCGCCTGGGGTGGCCGCCCTTCGCCGTTCTACGTACTGCTTGCCGTACTCGCCGTTCCAAAAGCCTGTGCGGCCTTCGGCGCCGGGGGCAGGACTACTTGCCCTTGGCGGCTTCCTTGAGCTTGGAGCCCGCGGAGACCTTCACGCTGTAGCCGGCCGGGATCTGGATGGGGTCGCCGGTCTGCGGGTTGCGCGCGGTGCGAGCGGCACGGTGGGTGCGCTCGAAGGTCAGGAAGCCGGGGATGGTGACCTTCTCGTCGCCCTTGGCGACAATCTCGCCGACGGTCTCGGCGAGCGCGGCCAGAACGGCGTCGGCGTCCTTGCGGGTCACCTCGGCGCGCTCGGACAGAGCGGCCACCAGCTCACTGCGGTTCATGTTGTACTCCCGTGTTCAACTTGCCTTAGAGGCGTGAGATCGAAGCCGATGCTGCCAGGGCCCTCGGACAGTCCCCGGACCCGGGTCTGAACGTCAGACCCTCTCGCCCGGTTACGCATCCTGCCCCCACCAGCGGCGGGAAAGCCAATCCGGCACCCGCCGGGGTCACACGAAAAGCGCCACAGTCACGCCGCGGTGACGCTCCGTCCACGCCTTCGCTCACACGCCGGTGCGGACCGCGGACCTCGCGGGCATCCCCGCAACCCTAGAGGCGGCCCACCGGGCCCGCATCTCGCGACGCGCCGGTATCAGCGGGCCGTGAGGGCGCTCGCAGGGGCTGTCACCCGGCCGAGGCGGCCTTGCGGACGGCGCCCGCGACCGCACCCGCGACCTTGTCGTTGAACACCGACGGGATGATGTAGTTCGCGTTCAGCTCGTCCTCGCCGACGACGTCGGCCAGGGCGCTCGCGGCGGCCAGCATCATGTCGGTGTTCACGGTGCGGGACTGGGCGTCCAGCAGGCCGCGGAAGACACCCGGGAAGACCAGCACGTTGTTGATCTGGTTCGGGAAGTCGGAGCGGCCGGTGGCCACGACGGCGGCGGTCTGGCGGGCGACGGCCGGGTCCACCTCGGGGTCCGGGTTCGCGAGCGCGAACACGATCGCGCCTTCCGCCATGGCGGCCACGTCCTCGCCGGAGAGCACGTTGGGGGCCGAGACGCCGATGAAGACGTCGGCGCCGACCACGGCCTCCTTCAGAGTGCCCGTGTAGCCCTCGGGGTTGGTGTTGTCGGCGATCCAGCGCAGCGGGGAGTCGGCGGCCGCGTCGACGAGGTCGGGGCGGTCCGCGTGCACGACACCGTGGATGTCGGCGCTGACGGCGTTCTTGACGCCCGCCGCGAGGAGCAGCTTGAGGATGGCGGTACCGGCCGCGCCGGCGCCCGACATGACGACCTTGACGTCGCCAACTGCCTTGCCCACCACGCGAAGTGCGTTGGTGAGGGCGGCGAGGACGACGATCGCGGTGCCGTGCTGGTCGTCGTGGAAGACGGGGATGTCGAGGGCCTCGCGCAGCCGGGCCTCGATCTCGAAGCAGCGCGGCGCGGAGATGTCCTCCAGGTTGATGCCGGCGAAGCCCGGGGCGATCGCCTTGACGATGGCGACGATCTCGTCGGAGTCCTGGGTGTCGAGGCAGATCGGCCACGCGTCGATGCCGGCGAAGCGCTTGAAGAGGGCCGCCTTGCCCTCCATGACGGGCAGCGCGGCCATCGGGCCGATGTTGCCCAGGCCCAGTACGGCGGAGCCGTCCGTCACGACTGCGACGGAGTTGCGCTTGATGGTGAGGCGGCGGGCGTCCTCGGGGTTCTCGGCGATCGCCATGCACACGCGGGCCACGCCCGGGGTGTAGATCATCGAGAGGTCGTCGCGGTTGCGGATGGGGTGCTTGGACGCCATCTCGATCTTGCCGCCGAGGTGCATCAGGAAGGTGCGGTCGGAGACCTTGCCGAGGCTGACGCCCTCGATCCCGCGCAGCTTCTCGACGATCTCGTCCGCGTGCGCGGTGGAGGTCGCGGCGATGGTGACGTCGATCCGGAGCTTCTCGTGGCCGGAGGCGGTCACGTCGAGGCCGGTGACCGAACCACCGGAGGACTCCACGGCGGTGGTGAGCTGGGAGACCGCGGTTCCGCTCGCGGGCACTTCCAGGCGGACCGTCATCGAATACGAGACGCTGGGCGCCGTTGCCATGGCCGTGTTCCTCTTCTGTCCCTGGTTTTCGCTTGTACACACAGGGCCCGGCACACGGCGGGTGTGGCAGGACCTGTTGTCCGATCGTCCCACCTACCAGCCGGTACAAGGTAACCAGCTACAAATTTCGGAAAGACTCTTCCACCATACGAGATACCAGGGGTGTTCGGAACAGTGGGTCCATACAAAACAGGTCCGCGCCCCCCACAGGTGGAGGGCGCGGACCTGGTTATTCGTCTATGACACCGACCCGCCATGCTCGCCTCGCGGCAAGTGGTCGCTCTAAGCGACGAAGGTTGGGCCCGGGGGCTTGGATCGAGTCGGTGCCGTACCCAGGCTAACAAAGGATCGCCCGATGTCATCCCCGTGCTCGAAGTCCGTTTCGAGCACCACGCTCCTGGCCGCGGACCATACGGCCCTATGCGACCCGGCCCGCCCCCGGCCGGCCCCCGGTCCGCTACGGCAGCAGCAGTTCCGGCACCCCGTCCGCGCCCGGCTTGTCCCGGTCCGCGGAGACCACCGTCAGCTGCTGCGTCGCGCGCGTCAGCGCCACGTACAGCACCCGCAGGCCCGCCGGGGACTCGTCCGCGATCTCCGCCGGGGAGACGACCACCGTGGCGTCGTACTCCAGGCCCTTGGCCTCCAGGCTGCCCAGCGCCACCGCCCGCCCGCCGAGGTCGGCGAGCCAGCCCGCCGCCTCCGCGCGCCGGTCCATGGCCACGACCACGCCCACCGTGCCGTCCACCTGGTCCAGCAGCCTGCGGGTCTCCTCCCGTACGGCCGTGCCCAGATCGCCCTTCGCGGCCGTGAAACGGGGCTCCAGGCCCGTGGAGCGCACCGCCGACGGCGGCTCCATGCCGGGCATCGCCAGGCGCAGCACCCGCGAGGCGACCTCGGCGACCTCCGCCGGGTTGCGGTAGTTCACCGTCAGCGTGAACCGCCGGCGCGGCCGGGACCCCAGGGCCTCGTCGCGGGCCGCGGCCGCCTCGTCCGGGTCGGTCCAGGAGGACTGCGCCGGGTCGCCGACCACCGTCCAGGTGCCCATCCGGCCCCGGCGGCCCACCATCCGCCACTGCATCGGCGTCAGGTCCTGGGCCTCGTCGACGATGACGTGCGCGTACTCGGTGCGCTCCGCCGCGAGCCGCTCGGCCCGCTCCCACTGGGTCTCCTCGCGGGTCGGCATCAGCTCCTCCAGCCCGCTGAGCTGGTCCAGGGGGTCCATCTCCCGCTTCCGCTTGGGCCGCGCGGGGGCGCCGAGCAGCTGCTGGAGCTCGTCCAGCAGCGCCACGTCGTGCACCGACAGGGGGCCCTTGCCGTCCGGGCCGACCCGGCGCAGCGAGCGGGCCAGCATGCGGGTCTCGCGCGGGTTCAGGTCCCGGCGCGACCAGCGGCCGAGCCTGCGCTCGTCGGCCATCGCGGCCAGCACCCCGCGCGGGGTCAGCTCGGGCCACCAGGCGTTCAGGAAGCCGATGAAGTCGTCCTCGGTGGAGATGTCCTCGTCGAAGGCGGAGCGCAGCTCGGCGGCCAGCTCCGGGTCGCTGTGCCGGCCGGCGCCGCCGGACTTCGCGTAGAGGGCGTCGAGCAGCAGCTTGCGGGCGCGCGGGCGCAGCAGGTTGACGGGCGCGGTGCCGCTGAGCACGTTCTGCCGGATCCGGTTCAGCTCGCCGGCCTCCAGCTCCTGGCGGCGGCCGAAGGCGACCACGCGCAGCCGGTCGGGGGCGTTGCCGAGCTCCAGGGCGCCCCGTACGGCCTTGCGCAGCACCTTGAGCATCCGCGAGGAGCCCTTGACGCGGGCCACGGGCGGATCGTCGTACGTGGTCGCCTCCGCGCCGTCGACCAGCGAGCCGAGCGCCCGGATGGCGACCTGGCCCTCCTCGCCGAGGGAGGGCAGCACGCCCTCGGTGTACGCGACGAGCAGCGGGGTCGGGGAGACGATCAGGATGCCGCCGGAGTAGCGGCGCCGGTCCTGGTAGAGCAGGTAGGCGGCGCGGTGCAGGGCGACGGCGGTCTTGCCGGTGCCGGGCCCGCCCGCGACCTCGGCGACCGAGGCTGCGGGGGCCCGGATCACCATGTCCTGCTCGGCCTGGATGGAGGAGACGATGTCGCGCATCGAGTGCGTGCGGGCCCGGCCGAGCGCGGCCATCAGGGCGCCGTCGCCGATGACGGGCAGCTCCGTGCCCTCCAGGAAGGCGGTGACCTCGGGGCGCATCAGGTCGTCCTCGACGCCGAGCACCTTGCGGCCCTTGGAGCGGATGACGCGGCGGCGCACCACGCGGCCGGGATCCTTCGGCGTGGAGCGGTAGAACGGCGCGGCGGCGGGCGCGCGCCAGTCGATGACCAGCGGCGAGTAGTCGGCGTCGAGCACGCCGATGCGCCCGATGTGCAGGGTCTCGGCGATGTCCGCCGTCAGATCGCCGCGGATCGCGTCGTCGGCGGGCTCGACGGAGGTGTAGGCGCCGTCCGCGCCGCGCTCCCCGTCCTTGCCCAGCACCAGGTCGACGCGGCCGAAGAGGAAGTCCTCGAACTCGTTGTTCAGCCGGTTCAGGTGGATGCCCGCCCGGAAGACCTGCGCGTCGCGCTCGGCGAGGGCGCCGGGCGTCCCGACCTGCCCGCGCTTGGCGGCGTCGTTCATCAGGAACTCGGCCTCGTGGATCTTCTCCTCAAGGCGTCGGTACACCTGGTCGAGATGCGTCTGCTCGACCGCGATCTCCCGATCTCGGACGGAATCCGCCGTGCTGTCGACAGCGGCATTCTGCGCGGCCACCAAGGCCCCCTTCTGACGTGCATGGGCGACCGTCAACCGTACGCGAATCGGCACCCTGTCCGCACGCCCGTTCCGGAACCGACCACGGACCGGATACGAACCGGCTCCGGAGCGGCTACACGGATCCCGCGGCCAGGGCCCTGCGGCGGTGCCGGGCGACGCGCTCGCGGTTGCCGCAGAGCTCGCTGGAGCACCAGCGGCGGCGGTGGCCGCGGGAAGTGTCCAGGTAGACGCGGGTGCAGCCGTCGCCCTCGCAGGCGCGCAGCAGGGCCCGCTCGCCGGGGTCGGTCAGCAGCTCGACGGCGTCCCGGGCGACGGCGGCGAGCAGCGCGCCGCACTCCACGCCGCCGCACAACTCCCGGACGAGGTGGCCTTCCTGGTCCCGTACGGCACACAGGCCCGGGGGTGGTCCGGCGGCCAGCGCGTTGACCCGGGCGAGGGCCGGCTCGTCGGGATCGGTCCCGTCCAGCTCCGCCCGTACGAGGACCTCCACGTCGGCGCGCAGCGCCCGGAAGGCCGCGACCCAGTCCGGGCCGACCCGGGCGAGCGGCGTCCGGTCGGGCACCAGCCCGGCCCCGGCGAGCCACAGCCGCAGCTCGTCGCCGTCCCGGATCCCCTCGTGGGGGGCGAATGTGGCCACCAGGTCCAGGCAGACCCGGCCGGAGTCGAACCGCATGCCCGTCACCGCCTCGCGTCGTGGGGCGCCTCCCCAGAGTGCCGCGCGCCGCTCCGCAGCGGAACCCCCCGAACCGGTCCCTCCGGGGGTCGCGGGTTGCCGCTCCGCTGCTGGGGCTCCGCCCCAGACCCCGCGCCTCAAACGCCGGCGAGGCTGGATTTGGCTGATGCCGCCCGCCAGGTGCGGCTGGATTGCCCGCAGGGCAATTTCAGCCCCGCCGGCGTTTGAGGCGCTGGGGGTCCCCCCGGACGGAGTCTGGGGGAGGGTCCGGGGGCGGAGCCCCCGGCAGCGGCGCCGCAGACGGGCTCGGGATCCGCGTCCCGACTAAGCCGGTGGGGGCGAGTCGTGGAGGAGGCGCTGGAACAGCCGGTGGTCCCGCCAGGCACCGTTGATGTGGAGGTACCGCGGCGCGACGCCGAACGGCTCGAAGCCCGCCTTCGCCAGCACCCGCTGCGACGCCAAGTTGTCCAGCAGGGTCCCCGCCTCCACCCGGTGCAGGCCCACCTCGTCGCGGGCGACCCGGCAGACCTCCAACACGGCCGCGGTGGCCAGCCCCTTGCCGTTCCAGGCCTGGTCGACCCAGTAGCCCACGCCCCCGCTGCACAGCGGCCCGAGCTCGATCGACCCGAGGTTGATCGCACCGACGATCGCACCGGTCGCCGTCTCGGCGAACACGTACGGGACCAGCCGGCCCCCGTCCCGGTCCGCAAGCAGTCCCTCGATGCGGGCCAACTGCCCCCGCTCCGTGTAGTAGGCGTCCGTCCGCACCGGCTCGGTGGGGGCCATGTACGCCCGGTTGCGTGCGAACGCCTCGGCCAGCCCCGCGGCATCGTCGAGCGCGACGCCCCTCATCTCCACCCCGTCAATGATCATCCCGGTACGCTAACGGCCCGCCCGCAGCGGCTCAACCCAGCGGAGCGCCCCCGTACTTGACCTCTCCGCCCGCGTCCAGCGACAACCGGTACCCCCGCTTGACCACCGTCTGGATCAGCTTCGGCGCCCCCAGCGCGGCCCTGAGCCGGGCCATCGCCGTCTCCACGGCGTGCTCGTCGCGCCCCGCCCCCGGCAGCGCCCGCAGCAGGTCCGCCCGCGAGACCACCCACCCCGGCCGCCGGGCCAGCGCCCGCAGCAGGGCCATCCCGGCCGGCGGCACCGGCCGCAGCTCGGCGTCGACCAGCACCGCGTGCCCCCGGATCTCCACCCGGTGCCCGCCCACCGGCAGCACCCGGGCCCGGCCCGGCAGCTCCTGGCAGAGCAGCTGGACCAGCGGGCCCAGCCGGAACCGCTCCGGCTGCACCGTGTCCACCCCGTGCCCCTGCAACGGCAGCGCGGTCACCGGCCCCACGCACGCCGACAGCACCCGGCCCCGCAAGGCCTCCAGTACGGCCCCGTGCACCCCCCGCTCCTCGGCCCGGGACAGCAGCGAGGCCGCCGCCGGGGCCGAGGTGAAGCTGACCGCGTCCACCCCGCCGCCGACCACCGCGTCCAGCAGCCGGTCCAGCGGACCGAGATCCTCCGGCGCCATCCACCGGTACACCGGGACCACCACCACCTCGGCCCCGCCGGCCCGCAGCGCCTCGACGAACCCGGGCAGGGGCTCCCCGTGCAGCTGGAGCGCGATCCGCCGTCCGGCCACCCCGGCCGACAGCAGCCGTTCCAGTACCTCGGCGAGGGATTCCGACTCCGGGGACCAGTCCTCCACCAGCCCGGCGGCCCGGATCGCGCCCTTCACCTTCGGGCCGCGCGCGAGCAGTTCGGTGGACCGCAGCCGCTCCAGCAGCTCCTCGCCGATCCCCCACCCGTCGGCGGCCTCGATCCAGCCGCGGAACCCGATGGCGGTGGTGGCGACCACCGCGTCCGGCGCGCAGGCGATCAGCTCCTTGGTGGCGGCGAGCAGCTCGCTGTCGTCGGCCAGCGGCACGATCCGCAGTGCGGGCGCGTGCAGTACGGCGGCCCCGCGGCGGCGCAGCAGGGCGATCAGCTCGTCGGCCCGGCGGGCGGCGGTGACCCCGACGGTGAAGCCCGCGAGCGGACCGGTGTCCGGTCCGGTGTTCCTGACCTCGTCCATGGTGACCTGCCTTGCCCAGTGGGTCGGTAGCGCATCGCGGGAGCGGAACCGAGCCTGCCAAGTCGGCGTGTCAGGCTCGGTTCCGCAGCATTTCGGCGCGGTAAAGCGCTGTTACACCGAGGTGAGCTGCGGCTTCGCGGCCGCCCCCGGCTCCGGAACGATCACGGTGGCGGGCCGGCGAAGGTATACCGCCCACGTCACGCCGCAGGCGACCGCGTAGAAGCCGAGGAAGGTCACGAAGGCGGACGTCCCCGACCCGGAGCTCAGGAAGGCCTCCCGGAAGACGAGGTTGATGCCGAGCCCGCCGAGCGCGCCCACCGCGCCGATCAGCCCCATGGCGGCGCCCGACAGCCGTCGCCCGTACGCGGCCGCGCCCTCGCCGCTCATGCCGCGGGCCAGTGCCTTCGCCTGGAAGATCCCGGGGATCATCTTGTACGTCGATCCGTTGCCGAGCCCGCTCAGGACGAACAGCGACACGAACCCGACGAGGAACACCGGCAGCGACTCCCGGACCGAGGCGAAGACGACGACCCCGGTCGCCGCGGCCATCGCCACGAAGGTGGCGAGCGTGATCCGCGCCCCGCCGAACCGGTCCGCGAGCCCCCCGCCCAGCGGCCTGATCAGCGAGCCGAGCAGCGGCCCGATGAAGGTCAGCGAGGCCGCCTGGAGCGGGGTGCGGCCGAACTGCGTCTGGAGCACCAGCCCGAAGGCGAAGCTGTAGCCGATGAAGGACCCGAAGGTGCCGATGTACAGGAACGCCATGATCCAGGTGTGCGGCTCGCGGACCGCCTCGCGCACCGCGCCGGTGTCGTTGCGCACGGGCGCCAGGTTGTCCATCCGCAGGGCGGCCAGCGCCGCGGCGACCACGATCAGCGGGATGTACGCCGCGAGCAGCAGCCGCGGGTGTCCGGCCCCGGCGGTCCCGATGACCAGCAGCGCGGCGAGCTGTACCACCGGCACGCCGATGTTGCCGCCGCCCGCGTTCAGCCCGAGCGCCCAGCCCTTCTTGCGGAGCGGGAAGAAGGCGTTGATGTTGGTCATCGAGGAGGCGAAGTTGCCGCCGCCGACACCGGTGAGGGCCGCCACCGCCAGGAAGGTGCCGTACGAGGTCCCGGGCTCCATGACCACCAGCGCGGCCACGGTCGGGGCGAGAAGCAGCAGGGCGCTGACGACGGTCCAGTTCCGGCCGCCGAAGCGGGCGACGGCGAAGGTGTAGGGCACCCGCACCACGGATCCGACCAGCGTGGCGGTCGCGATGAGGGAGAACTTCCCGGCCGGGTCGATCCCGTACTGCGGGCCCATGAAGAGGACCATCACGGACCACAGCGACCAGATGGAGAACCCGATGTGCTCGGAGAGCACGGAGTAGACGAGGTTGCGGCGGGCGGTCCGCTCCCCCGTCTCCTTCCAGAACGTCTCGTCCTCGGGATCCCACCGCTCGATCCAGCGGCCCCCCTTGCGCGGTGCGGTCGTACCGGTCATCGCTCGCCTCCACAGCTGTCGCGTCCGTGGTGACGACCGTAGGAACGGCGCGTTTCGGCCTCGGTCCCCGCCGGATGACCGGTGGGAAACCTTGCTCTCACCCACCGGCCGGGCCGCGTGTGAGCGCGGCGGGGCGCCAGCTTCCCGAGGGCACGTCCAGCCAGCCGCACGCGGCCGTGAGCCCGGCGGCGGCCTCGTGCAGCGCGTCCAGCCCGGGGTGGCCGAATCCTTTGCGCCACACCATCGACAGCGGGGACAGCGGCACGGGGTCGGTCAGCGGCCGCTTCACGCACCCGGGCATGTCGAGGAAGTCGACGGTGACCAGCACCGGATTGCCGGTCTTGGCCATGACCCGCCGGAACTCCTCCTTGCCGACCGCCACCGGCGCGGGCGGCGCGAGCGCGATCCCCCGCCCGGCGAACAGCTCGCGCGCCAGCCCGGTCCACTCCAGGGTCCGCGGATTCCCGTCCCCGGCGTACACGGTCTCCCCGGCGAGCGCGTCCAGCTCCACGGCCGCCCGCGCGCTCAGCGGATGCCCCTCGGGCAGCAGCACGGCCAGCGGCTCGTACCGTACGGGCCGGTGCGCGAGCTTGGCCCGCAGCGCCGGGTCGAGCCCCTGGACGTACCCGAAGGACACGTCCAGGCGCCCCGCGGCGATCTCGGCGGCGGCGTGGGTCAGCCCGCTCTCGAAGCGGGCCATCAGCTCCTGGCCCGGGGCGAGTTCGCGGGCGCGCTCCAGGACCCGGCGCCCGGTGCTCGGGCCGTCGGTGTTCAGGTCGACGAGCAGCGCCCGGGGGGCGGTGAAGGCGCCGGCCAGCTCCTCGTGCGCGGCCAGCACGCGGCGGGCGAGCGGCAGCAGCCGCTCCCCGTCGGCGGTGAGCTCGACGGCGCGGGTGGTCCGTGCGAACAGCGCGGCGCCCAGGGTCTGTTCGAGGCGGCGGATGTCCCGGCTCAGCGCCTGCTGGGCGAGGAACAGGCGGGCGGCGGCGCGGGTGAAGTGCAGTTCCTCGGCGGCGGCGACGAATCCGCGCAGCAGCCGGGGTTCCACGTCACGGGTTTTCACCTGCGGAGACTAACAACGCAGAGGCGTGAATGGGTCCTCAGCAGGTGTTGGACGGTGGCGGGGGGCGGGCCGGAGGCTTTTCCCATGCCCTCCACCGCCGCGGCCACCGCCCGTACGCCCCGCATGACCGTCACCGGCAGCACCCTCGTCATCACCGCCCCGGCCGCCCCCGCCCCCGCTCGTGCCGCGGGCCCGGGCCGGTCGCGCCGCGCCCAGGGGCCGTACCGCCGCCTGTTCGCCCTGCCCGGCACCCGCGCCTTCACCGCGGGGAACCTGCTCGCGCGGCTCCCCATGGGCATGTTCGCTGTCAGCGCGGTCATGATGATCGCCGGGCAGCGCGGCTCGTACGCCCTCGCGGGCGCGGTCACGGCGACCGGGATGGCCGCCACCGCGCTGGTCGCTCCGTGGACCGCCCGGCTGGTCGACCGCCACGGCCAGGCCAGGATCGCCGTCCCGGCCACCCTGATCGCGGTCCTCGGCTCCCTCTCCCTGATCGTGTGCGTCCGTACGCAGGCCCCCGCCTGGACCCTCTTCGCCTCGTACGCCGCGACCGCCACCACCCCCAACATCGGCGGCATGTCCCGCGCCCGCTGGACCCACCTGCTGCGCGGCGCCCCGGCCGCCCACCACACGGCGATGTCCTTCGAGCAGGCCGCCGACGAGCTGTGCTTCATGCTCGGCCCGGTGCTGGCCGCCTTCCTGTGCACCGCCGTCTTCCCCGAGGCGGGCACCCTCGCGGGCGCGGTCCTGTTCCTCGGCGGCATGCTGCTCTTCACCGCCCAGCGCGCCACCGAGCCGCCGGTGACGCGGGACGCGACGGCCCGGGGCGGCTCCCCCGTACGGGCCCTGGGGCCGCTGCTCGCCCTCTTCCTCGCCCTGGGCCTGGTGTTCGGCTCGATGGAGGTCACCTCGATCGCCTACCTCGACGCCCAGGGCCTGGGCGCCGCCTCCGGCCCGGTCCTCGCCCTCCAGGCGGCGGGCTCCTGCGCGGCCGGCCTGCTCTACGGCACCCTGCGGCCCCGCTCGCTGCGGGCCTGCGTGTGCGCGCTGGCCGCGCTCATGACCCTGCCGTGGGCCGCGGCGGCCACCGGCTCCGTCCCCGCCCTCGCCGCGGCCCTGCTGCTGGCCGGCATGGCCACGGCCCCGACGATGGTCACCGCGATGTCCCGGGTGCACGCCCGCACCCCCGAGGGGCGCCTCAACGAGGGCATGACCCTCGCGGTCACCGCCATCCTCGCGGGCATCGCGGCCGGTTCGGCCACGGCGGGCCTGGCGGTCGACCACATCGGCCCGGCCGCGGCCTACCTGCTGCCCGCGGCGGCCGCGCTGCTCGCCCTCGCGACCGCCGGGACGGGACGGGCCGCCCGGCCCGGCCGCGCATGACGAAGGCCCCGCAGCCGAGAGGCTGCGGGGCCCTTCTGGTACAAGATTTAGGTACCTATCTGGTACCGTAAATCGGTACCAGCCGTCTGGATGGGAGCGTAGACCATGTCCATAAGCGCCAGCGAGGCACGGGCGAGCCTCTTTCCGCTCATCGAGCGTGTCAACACCGACCACGCCCCCGTGCGCATCACCTCGCGCAACGGCGACGCCGTCCTCATGTCTGCCGACGACTACGACTCCTGGCAGGAAACCGTCTACCTGCTGCGCTCCCCCGCCAACGCCCAGCGCCTGATGGAGGCCGTGGCTCGCGACCGGGCAGGGTCGTCCACCGTCGCCAAAACGATGGACGAGCTACGGGACTTGGCCGGCGGCGAGGAGTGAGGAGCGTGCACTTCGACTCCGACGCGTGGGAGGACTTCCTCTTCTGGCTCGCCTCGGACCGGAAAATGGCCCGCAGAATCACCCGGCTGATCGGCGAGATCCAGCGTGACCCGTTCACCGGAATCGGCAAGCCCGAACCGCTGAAGGGCGAACTGTCGGGCTACTGGTCCCGCCGGATCGACGACGAGCACCGTCTCGTCTACCGGGCGGACGAGAAGGAAGTCAAGATCCTCAAGGCTCGCTACCACTACTGATCCGGCATGACGAAAGCCCCGCAGCCGAGAGGCTGCGGGGCCTTTGCCCACATGGGATGAGTGGAGATGGCGGGAATCGAACCCGCGTCCAACGGTGCAGAAGCAGGGCTTCTCCGAGCGCAGTCCGCTGCGCTTTTCTCGGCCCCGGAGATCACACGGACAAGTCTCCGACGGGCTCAGTCACTGTTTGATTTCCCTCCAACCCCCGTGACCGGGGCTAGAGGTTTAGATCCCTAATTGACGCCAGGATCCGGACCGGGACCACTTCCGGGCTGACGCTCCTCACAGAGGCTTCAGCTCACTGTTATTAGGCAGCGAGGGTGAAGCGGGAGTTATCGCTCTTGGAGTTGGCGATTATTTTTTGCGACATGTGGTTAGCGAGATCATTGCCGCTTCCTCGGCTCGCTTCCCCTGCATCGACATCCGCTGTCGAAACCGATCATCCCCATGTTTTTTTAACAAGGTGCTCCACCCCGTGGGGCGGTGCTGACGCCATGGTACGCGAAGTGGACCACGGGATGCCAGGAGATTACAGCTGACCGCGCTCCTTGCGCTTCACGGCCGAGATCACCCGGTTCGTCTCGCGCGTGTCCTGCTTCTCGCGCAGCGCCTGGCGCTTGTCGTACTCCTTCTTGCCCTTCGCCAGCGCGATCTCGACCTTCGCCCGGCCGTCCTTGAAGTACAGCGAGAGCGGCACGATCGTGTTGCCCGTCTCGCCGGTCTTCGAGTCCAGCTTGTCGATCTCCTCGCGGTGCAGCAGGAGCTTGCGCTTGCGGCGGGCGCTGTGGTTGGTCCAGGTGCCCTGGCTGTACTCCGGCACGTGCACGTTGTAGAGCCAGGCCTCCCCGCTCTCCACCGACACGAAGCCGTCCACCAGCGAGGCACGGCCCTGGCGCAGGGACTTGACCTCGGTACCCGTGAGCACGAGGCCGCACTCGTAGGTGTCGATGATCGTGTAGTCGTGCCGCGCCTTCTTGTTCTGGGCGATCAGCTTGCGCCCTTTTTCCTTAGCCATAGTGCGGTCATTTTCGCACTACGGACCCACCCCGAGGCCACCCAATACCTGAGCGGCCCGCTCCTCGACTCCCTCGCCCGCGGCCAGGTCGGGCGTGATGCCGCTGCCGTCCAGGCTGCGGCCGCCCGGGGTGCGGTAGGTGCCCACCGTCAGCTCGGCCACCGAGCCGTCCGGGAGCTCGGTCGGCATCTGCACCGAGCCCTTGCCGAAGGTCCGGCTGCCGACCGCCACCGCCCGGCCGCGGTCCTGGAGGGCGCCCGTCACCAGCTCGGCCGCGCTCATCGTGCCGCCGTCGACCAGGGCCACCAGCGGCCTGGCGGTGTCCCCGCCCGGCTCCGCGTAGAGGGCGCGCTGGTCGCCCCGTACGTCGTACGTCGCCACCAGCCCGCCGTCGAGGAAGGCGGAGGCGGCGGTCACCGCCTCGGCGACCAGCCCGCCCGGATTGCCGCGCAGGTCGAGCATGACCCCGGCGCCGGGCGGGGCCGCGCGGACGGCGGCCCTGACCCGCTCGCCCGAGCCGCGGGTGAAGGAGGCCACCTTGATGACGGTGATGCCGCCGGACAGCTGCCGTACGGTCACCGGCTCGGTGCGCAGCTGCTCGCGGCGGACCGTCTCGGTGAGGTCGGCGCCGTCGCGGCTCAGGTTCAGTACGACGGGGGTGCCGGCCTCGCCGCGCAGCAGGGAGATCACATCGGCGACGGCCAGGCCGGTGACGGCGTGCCCGTCGACGCTCAGCAGCCGATCCCCGGCGCGCAGGCCGGCCCGGGCGGCGGGGCCGGCGGGCTGCACCTTGTCGACCGTGATCCGGCCGTCGCCACCGCGTAAGGCCCAGAGCCCGACGCCGGTCCAGTGGCCGTCGAGGCCCTCGGTGAAGGCGGCGTACTCGCCCTGGTCGTAGACGGTGCCCCAGCGGTCGCCGCTGCGGCTGACCACCTCCTGGGCGGCCTTCTTGCCCGACTTCCCCTCCGCGACGGCCTCGGCGGCGGCGCGGGCCACGGCCTCCCGGTCGGCGGTGCCGGCCGCGCGGGGCGCTTCGGGCGCGGTGGCCCCCGTACGGCCGGACAGGGCGGCGGCCGCGGCGTCCTCGCGGTCCCAGCAGCCCATGGTCCCGGCGGTGCCCACGGCCGCGAGGAAGGCCAACGTCAAAACGGCCCCGCGACTCAGGTCGCGGGGCCGGTGACAGAAGGCGGGCAGAGCCGGCATGGCGCCGAGTCTAGGACAAGCCCCGCGCCGGTACGGATGGTTGGCCGGACCGCTCGCGGGGTGCTTGTCACACCTTCAGGTACTTGCGCAGGGCGAGGAAGGCGGCAACGGAGGGCATCAGGAGGCCGATGAAGAGGACGAACGGCAGCTTGCCGATGACCGAGCTCCAGCCCATGAAGTCGATGATCTGGATCTTGTCGCGCAGGCCGACGCCGTGGTCGATCACGAAGTACTGGCCGGAGACGAGCATGGCGCACGCGAAGAGCGCGCCGATGAGCCCGGCGACGGCGGCCTCCATGATGAAGGGGACCTGGATGTAGAAGCTGGAGGCACCCACCAGCCGCATGATCCCGGTTTCCCGCCTGCGGCTGAAGGCCGAGACGCGCACGGTGTTGACGATCAGCAGCAGCGCCACGATCAGCATGACCAGCATGATGCCGAGCGCCGCGTAGTTCAGGTAGTTCAGGATCTTGAAGAGCTCGTCGATGGTCTGGCGCTGGTCGTCGACGGTGTAGATGCCGTCACGGCCGGTGAAGGCCGAGGTGACGCTCTTGTACTTCTCCGGGTTCTTGAGCTTGACCCGGAAGGACTCCTGCATCTGGTCCGGGGTGATGGAGGAGGCCAGGGCGGTGTGGCCGTACTGCTCCTGGTAGTGCTTGTACGCCTCGTCCGCCGACTCGTAGGCGACGGACTCGACCAGGGACATCCCCTTGAGCTCGGTCTCGATCTGCTTCTTCTGCTCTTCGGTCACCGCGCCCTTGCCGCAGGCGGCGACGCCCGGGGCACCCGCCGCCGTACCGCCCGTCTTCGCGGCGGCGTCGTTGGCGTCCTGGGCGTCCTGCTTGTTGCAGAGGTAGATCGAGACGTTGGCCTTGTCGTACCAGTAGCCCTTCATGCTGCTCACTTGCTCGCGCATGAGCAGGGAGCCGCCGAACAGGGCCAGCGACAGGGCCACGGAGATGATGACCGCGAAGGTCATGGTGAGATTGCGACGGAGACCGACGCCGATCTCCGACATGACGAACTGGGCGCGCATTGCGTCTCAGGGACCTTTCAGTGCTGGTAGCCGTAGACGCCGCGCGACTGGTCGCGCACGAGACGGCCCTGTTCGAGTTCGATGACGCGCTTGCGCATCTGGTCCACGATCTGCTGGTCGTGCGTCGCCATGATGACGGTGGTGCCGGTCCGGTTGATCCGGTCCAGCAGCTTCATGATGCCGACGGAGGTCTGCGGGTCGAGGTTGCCGGTGGGCTCGTCCGCGATCAGCAGGGCGGGGCGGTTGACGAAGGCGCGGGCGATGGCCACGCGCTGCTGCTCGCCGCCGGAGAGCTCGCCGGGCATCCGGTCCTCCTTCCCGCCGAGGCCGACCAGTTCGAGGACCTGCGGGACGGCCTTGCGGATCTCGCCCCTGGGCTTGCCGATGACCTCCTGCGCGAAGGCGACGTTCTCGGCCACCGTCTTGTTGGGCAGGAGGCGGAAGTCCTGGAACACGGTCCCCAGCTGGCGCCGCATCTGCGGGACCTTCCAGTTGGAGAGCTTGGCGAGGTCCTTGCCGAGGACGTGGACCTGGCCGTGGCTCGCCCGCTCCTCGCGCAGGATGAGCCGCAGGAAGGTGGACTTGCCGGAGCCGGAGGAGCCGACCAGGAAGACGAACTCGCCCTTCGCGATGTCGAGGGAGACATCTCTGAGTGCGGGACGGTTCTGCTTCGGGTAGGACTTGGAGACGCTGTCGAATCGGATCACGGGTGCACCACGGTCGCCGGGAGTAGGTGTGCGTGACCATACGCGAACGGGCGCGGGGTGTGGACCCGGCATCCGGAGTTGCCCCATTTATCCCCTGGTCCCGGGCGGTCCGGGGTGTGATTGACCGGACGGGCCGCGCCGAACGCCGACGAAGCTGGCACAGTGGTAGGGGGAACGGTCTCGTTCCCCGCTGCGTTGTAGAGATGGGGACGAGAGGAGGAGCGCATGACATATGACCGGCTCGTGTGCGCGAACTGCGCCGCACCCGTAAACCAGGGCCGCTGCCCTGTGTGCCGGGCGAACCGGGAGCGCCTCCAGCAGGAGGGCCCCTTCTCCGGCCTGAACCCCGTGGCGCTCATCGCGCTCATGGTGATCCTCGTGGCAGCTCTGGTACTGGTGGCTCAGCAGACGGCTTAGCCGGCGCAGCCGCGTACCGCGTACCGATCACACGCATGGGAAGGGCCCGGACACCTCTGGTGTCCGGGCCCTTTCTCGCACGTAGGGGAGATTACGCGGTCTGCTCCTGCTGCTTGCGCCAGCGGATCCCGGCCTCCAGGAAGCCGTCGATCTCGCCGTCGAGCACCGCCTGCGGGTTGCCGACCTCGAACTCCGTCCGCAGGTCCTTGACCATCTGGTACGGGTGCAGGACGTAGGACCGCATCTGGTTGCCCCAGGAGCTGCCGCCGTCCTTGAGGGCGTCCATCTTGGCCTGCTCCTCCTGGCGGCGCCGCTCCAGCAGCTTGGCCTGGAGCACGTTCATCGCGCTGGCCTTGTTCTGGATCTGCGAGCGCTCGTTCTGGCAGGAGACCACGATGCCGGTCGGCAGGTGCGTGATGCGCACCGCCGAGTCGGTGGTGTTGACGCCCTGGCCGCCGGGGCCGGAGGCGCGGTACACGTCGATGCGCAGCTCGCCCTCGTCGATCTCGACGTGGTCGCTGGACTCGACGACCGGCAGCACCTCGACGCCCGCGAAGGAGGTCTGGCGGCGGCCCTGGTTGTCGAAGGGGGAGATGCGCACCAGGCGGTGCGTTCCCTGCTCGACGGAGAGGGTGCCGTAGGCGTACGGGGCCTTGACCACGAAGGTGGTCGACTTGATGCCGGCCTCTTCCGCGTACGAGGTCTCGTAGACCTCGGTCGGGTAGCCGTGGCGCTCGGCCCAGCGCAGGTACATGCGCTGGAGGCGCTCCGCGAAGTCGGAGGCGTCGACGCCGCCGGCCTCGGCGCGGATGTTGACCAGGGCCTCGCGCTCGGCGTACTCGCCGGACAGGAGGGTCCTGACCTCCATCTCGTCCAGCGCCTTGCGGACGGAGACCAGCTCGGTCTCGGCCTCGGCGAGGGTGTCCGCGTCGTCCATCTCCTGGGCGAGCTCGAACAGCACCGCGAGGTCGTCGATGCGCCCGCGCAGGGTCTCGGTCTTGCGGACCTCGGCCTGGAGGTGCGAAAGCTTGCTCGTGATCTTCTGAGCGGCGTCCGGGTCGTCCCACAGGGACGGCGCGGCGGCCTGCTCCTCGAGCACGGCGATATCTGCCCTCAGCTTGTCGAGGTCCAGGACGGCCTCGATCGACCCCATGGTCGAGGAGAGGGACTTCAGCTCTTCGGAAACATCGACGACTGCCACGGGTCCAGCGTAGCCGGTCCCCGGACAAGGCCGTCCGGGCAGGCCGATTCACCCGTACTGGCGGGCGGTCGCACGGGCGTACGCTCACGGTATGACCGTTCTCGCCGTCGTGCGCCTCGTGAAGCGCCGCCATGTGGACCACATGCGTGTCACGACGACGAGCTGTCAGCCGCCGGACCATCCCCAAGCCTGATCCACACCGATCCGACTTGGTCCTGTACGCGGCCCGAGCCGTCCCGGCGCCATCCCTGCCGGCGGCCCACCCCACCCGCGGCCCCCGCCACCTCTGGGGAACAGGACCCGTGACATCCCGAAACGGAGCCGTCATGCCGTCCGCGCACACCCTGCCCGTCCTTGACCTCTCGCAGGCCGACGACCCCGAGCTGCGGCCGGGCTTCCTGAAGCAGCTGCACGCAGCGGCCAGGGACACCGGTTTCCTGCACCTCACCGGGCACGGCGTCACCGCCGCCGAGAGCGCCCGCATCCTGGACCTGACCAGGGCTTTCTTCGCGCTCCCGGAGGCCGACCGGCTTGCCGTGAGCAATCTGAACTCCCCGCACTTCCGCGGCTACACCCGGATCGGCCACGAGCTGACCGGCGGGGCCTCGGACTGGCGGGACCAGCTGGACGTGGGCGCGGAGCGGCCCGCGCCGGCGGTGGGGCCGCACGACCCGCCGTACCTGTGGCTGGAGGGCCCGAACCAGTGGCCGGCCGCCCTCCCGGAGCTCCGTACGGTGGTCCTGGACTGGCAGTCGCGCCTGGCGGGCGTGGCCCACCGGCTGCTCCAGGAGCTGCTGGCCTCGATCGGGGCTCCCGCGGACTTCTTCGACGCGGCCTTCGCGGACCGCCCCCACCTGCACACGAAGCTGATCCGCTACCCGGGCTCCGCCCCGTCGGGCGCCGACCAGGGCGTGGGCGCGCACAAGGACTACGGCTTCCTGACGCTGCTCCTCCAGGACTCGGTGGGCGGCCTGCAGGTGGTCCGGGACGGCGGCTACCTGGACGTGCCTCCGCTTCCCGGGGCGTTCGTGGTGAACCTGGGCGAGCTGCTGGAGATCGCGACGGAGGGCTACCTGACGGCCACGGACCACCGGGTGGTCAGCCCGCCGGGCGCGGTGGAGCGGTACTCGGTGCCGTTCTTCTACAACCCGCGGCTCGACGCGGTCGTCGAAACGGTCCCGGGCGACTACCTCCGCTCGGCGCCGGGCATCGCACACGACGCGTCGAACCCCCTGCACGCGGAGTACGGGCGCAACGAGCTCAAGGGCTGGGTCCGCGCCCACCCGGCGGTGGCCCGCCGCTGGCACCCGGAGCTGGTCGGCGCGTAGCGGCCGGGGGCGCGGGGCCCGCCGGCTGCCCCTCGGCTCCGCCCGGGCGGGACTGGATGTGGCTGATGCCGCCCGCCAGGCGCGGCACCGCTGCCAGGGGCTCCGCCCCCGGACCCCCGCGCCTCAAACGCCGGCGAGGCTGGAGAGGTGCGGCGCCGCCTACGGGCTATGGCCTTGCCGGGACCGACTGTTTGCTGTCCTGCGGAGGGGGCGGGGAGTCGTCGCCGGAGACGGCGAACCACGTGCCCAGGCCGATCGCGGCCGCCAGGGCCACCGCCGATGCCGTCAGCACCAGCCTCCGCTTGCGGGCCGCCTCCGCCCGGTGCCGGGCGGAGCCCGGCCGGTGGCCGCCGGCCGGCCGCGGGACCCGGGCCGTGCCCAGCGCGCCGCCCGCCAGCTCGTCCGGCCCCGGCACCCTCATCGAGGTGTGGGTGTCCCGGTTGGAGTCCGTCGCCGAGCCCGGGACGAGCGGGACCACTCCCCGCCGCCGTACCGGATCGGCGGCGGCGGCCGGATCGTCCGAAGGACCCGGCTCCGGCTCCGCGTCGTCCGGCTCGTCCACGTCCAGCGGCGGCATCCCGGCCAACAGGGGGAGGAGGTCCCGCAGGCGGACCGAGAGTTCCGAGGCGCGCAGCCGCGAGGCCGGGGCCTTCGCCAGGCACTGCACGATCAGCTGCCACAGCTCGTCGGGGATCCCGGGCAGCGGGACGACCGTCTCCGTGACGTGCCGCCGCAGCACCGCACCCGGGTGTCCCCCGCCGAAGGGCGTGAACCCGGCCAGCAGCTCGTAGAGGACGGTGGCCAGGGCGTATATGTCGACCGCCGCCCGCGGGGGCAGCCCCTCGACGATCTCCGGAGCCAGGTAGTCCGGCGTGCCGATGATCCGGGTCGTCGGAGCGGTAGCCCGCCCCCCGGCCCCGGAGGCCCGCTTCGGGGTGTCGATGAGCTTGGCCACGCCGAAGTCGGTCAGCAGCGCCGGATGCGCCCCGCCCGGCCCGAGCGGCCCCTGCATGTCCAGCAGGACGTTCTCCGGCTTGACGTCCCGGTGGACCACCCCGGCCGCGTGCGCCGCCGCCAGCGCGTCGGCCACGTCCGCGACGATCGCCACGGCCGCCTCGGGGGCGAGCCGCCGCTCCCGGTCGAGGCGCGTGCGCAGGTCCGTACCGCGTACGAGGTCCATGACGAGGGCGAGGTCGTTCCCGTCGACGACGAGGTCGCGGACGGAGACCACGTGCGGGTGCTCCAGGCCGAGCAGCGCGCTGCGCTCCTGGACGAAGCGTCCGACCAGCTCCTGGTCGGACGCGAGGTCCTCGCGCAGCAGTTTGACGGCGACGGGCCCGTCAGGCCCCTCGCCCAGCCACACCGTGCCCGCGCTGCCCCGCCCCAGGATCTGGTGCGCGGTGTACCGGCTGCCGATCTTCCGTGCCACGACTGCTCCCTCAGCGGCTGGCCCAACGCACCCAAAGCTACGCGGCCGGGTGGGGGTTGGAGGCCAGCAGGGGGCCGGATTCGCGGCGACCTTCACTTCTGCGGGCGAAAACCTGCCCCAGAAGTCGACAAATCCACGAACTCGGCGCTACAGGGGTCCGGTCAGGGCGTGTTGGACCCCGCGGCGTCCCCGATGGCGCTCACCCAGTCGACGGCGTCGGAGCCCCAGGTCCACACCTGGTCCCACCATCCCTTGCCGGTGCCGACCCACTCCTGGAGCGGGGTCAGCTCCCAGACCAGCCAGCCCGCCACGAAGAACAGCAGGATCATGACCAGGCAGCCCTTGAGGCAGCCGAGGCCGGGGATCCGCACCGGGTTGGCGCTGCGGCGGCGCGGCTCACGCGGGGCCTGCTGCCGGGGCGGCGGGGCCTGCGGGGGCTGCTGCCGGGGCGCCTGGGGCTGCTGGTAGGGCTGGGGCTGGTGCTGCTGCGGCTGGTAGTGCTGGGGCGGCGGCGGGGGCGCGTACTGCTGCTGTTGCGGCGGCGGCTGCTGCTGCCGGTACTGCGGCTGCTGCTGCGGAGGCTGCTGGTACTGCCCCTGCCCCTGCCCCTGCTGGTACGGCTGCTGCGGAGGCCCCTGCCGGTACTGCTGCGGCGGCGGCTGCTGCGGCTGGTACTGCGGCGGCGGGGGCGCCTGGCGCTGCGGGCGGCGGCGCAGCGGGTCCTCGCTCGGGTCGAGGTACTGCATCTGCGTCTGCTCGTTGCGGTCGCGGGCGGCCCGCATCTGCGACTGCCACGGGTGCGGCTGGTCCGGGCGCTCCACCGGGGGCATGACCGAGGTCGGATCGGCCCCCGCGGGTCCGGTGCTCGGCAGCACGGAGGTGGCGTCGGCCGCGCCGACCGGCGGCATGACGCTGGTCATGGCGTTCGGGTCGTAGGCACCCATGGGCGAGCCGCCCCCGGGCAGGACCTGGGTGGCGTCCGCGGCCCCCGGCGTGACGGGGACGGGCGCGGGCGAGGGGTCGGGCGCGAGCAGCGCGCCGACGCCGAGCGCGGCCTCCACCTCGGCGGGGGCGCTGTGCACGCCGATGCCGGAGGCGACCACGCGCAGGCCGCGGGCCAGGCTCTCGGCGCTGGGGCGCTCGTTCGGCTCCTTGCGCAGGCACCGCTCGATGACGGTCCACAGCGCCTCGGGCACGGTCGAGGGCCGCTGCGGCTCCTCGCTGAGGTGCCGGTGCAGCACTTCGAGCGCGCTGCCGCCGCCGAACGGCGGGCGGCCGGTGAGGAGCTCGTAGAGCAGGATGCCGGCGCCGTAGATGTCGACGGCGGAGGTCTGCGGGCGACCCTCGGCGGACTCGGGGGCGACGTAGGCCGGGGTGCCGACGAACTCGTGGGTGCGGGTCAGGCCCGGGGAGTCCGCGAGGCGGGCGATGCCGAAGTCGGTGAGCATCGGCTTCATCTGGCCGGCGCGCTCGTCGAGCAGCACGTTGGCGGGCTTCAGGTCGCGGTGGACCACGCCGTCGGCGTGGCTGGCGGCGAGCGCGTCCGCGATCTGGGCGGTGAGCAGGGCCGCCGCGACCGGCGTGAAGGGGCCGTTCTCGCGGAGGTACTTGTGCAGGTCCGGGCCGTCGATCAGGTCCATGACCAGGGCCAGCAGATCGCCCTCGACGACGAGGTCGCGCGTGCGCACGATGTTGGGGTGCGTCAGGCGCAGCAGGACCGAGCGCTCGCGCAGGAAGCGCATGACGATGTCCGCGTCCTGGGCCAGCTCCTCCTTGAGGACCTTGATGGCCACGGTCTCGCCGGGCTGCCCGGCGACGGCCGCCTCGGCGCCGGCGGTCTCCCTCTGGCGGGCACGCCAGACGGTGCCCGTGGCGCCGCGCCCGAGCGGCTCCTCGAGCAGATATTTGCTGCCGACTGGCCGCACGTCTCGCGCTCCCCTGCTGTCGTCTGTCGTGGTCGATCCGCTGATGGGTTTTCCGGCCCACTCTAGGGGGTGTCCCTGTGGAAGACGCCGGGTGCCGAAGGTTGGTTGCCGCACATATGTACGAAGGGTGATGTTTGCGGGGTATGCCGGAGGCGATTTTCCTCCTCTTTCCTCGCCTCCGTACCGACCCGCGACCGATCAAGATCACTTGTCGGCGGGTGCCGGGCGTGTTGTCGGCGACAGGTGCGAGGATGCACCCGTACGGAACGGCACGGGACGGGAGCCCCGCCTTCCGGCAGACCTGACCGGACGACGCGTCCGTGCCGGGTGGGGGGTGTGAGCGGGCAGCCATGTCCGGGACTTCCCCCTGCCGGGCGCATACACCGCGCACCGCGCAGAAGGGACCGCTGACGGCGATGCAGATCCGGCTGACCGTCCTTGGGTCGCGCAGCGGCCACCAGACCGCGACCGCACCCGTGAGCTGTGACGTACTCGTCACCGCTCCCGCCGGGACCGCGCTGGCCGCGGTGGCCTCCGGGCTCGCGGCGACCGTCGGCGGGCCCGATACGGGGGGCACGGTCGTGCTCTACGCCGGCGCCGAGCGGCTCGACCTCCAGCGGCGGCTGCTGGGCGAGCCGCCGCTCGTGGACGGGGCGGTGCTGGCGCTGCACGGGCCGGTGCCGGAGGTCCTGCCGGAGGAGAGCCTCGGCGCGCCCCAGCTGCACGTGGTCTCCGGACCCGACGCGGGCGGGGTGCACCTGCTGCACAGCGGGCAGATCCGGGTCGGCCGGTCCGCCGACGCCGATGTCCCGCTGGACGACCCCGACGTGTCACGGCTGCACTGCGCGGTGACGGTGCTGGGGGACGGCCGGGTGGCGGTGGCCGACCTGGACTCGACGAACGGCACCACGCTGGACGGCGCCCCGGTGGGCCCCCAGCCGGTCGCCCTGCCGCCGGGGGCGCTGCTGCGGGTGGGCGAGTCCACGCTTCGGCTGGCGCCGGCGGGGACAGGGGCCGCTGCGCTGGCGGTCACCTCTGACCTGGAGGGCCACCTCTCCCTCCGCGACCACCCTTCCGCCTCCGACGGGGGCTCCGGCCCTGCCCCCGGCGCGGGTCCGCACGGCGCGGGCTCCGGCTCGACGGCGGGCGGCGGGGGCGGCTCCGCTGAACGGCAGGCTGCTTTCCCCCACCCCGCCCCTTCCCGCGGTACGGAAATGCGGCTCCGCCGCGTGGGGGGCTCCGCCCCCGACCCCGACCACGCGGGGCTCCGCCCCGCACACCCCGGCGCCTCCGGCGCGGAGTGGCCCGCCGCGGGACAGGACGACCGCCCGGCCTCCGGCGCGGGATGGGACGCCGGGTCCGACCCGGCACAGGGCGCCTCCGGCGCCGGGTGGCACGGCGCGGACGCGGCCGGGCCGCGCCCCGCGCACCCTGGCGGAGCCGATGCACCGCGCGGGGGCGCACCCGGCGCCGCCGCGCCGGACCCCTACGGCACGGCCGGGGCCGCAGGCCCCGGTGCGGGACGGGTTCCCGGGGCCGGCGCCGACCGGGACGGCGGGGCCGGGGCTGCGGCCGTTGGGCGGCGGAAGGGGCTGGGGGCCTGGGCCCGCAAGTGGGTGCGCGGGGAGGAGGTCGCGGAGGTGGTGGCCGAGCCCGTCGTCGCCGTCGCGGCCGCGCCCGATCCCGACGATCCCGCCGCGCTGCTGCTGGCCGCGCTGGGGCCCACCGGGCGGCTGTGGTCCCGTACCCCCGGGCACCCCGCCGTGCTGGAGGTCGGGCTCGGCGCCGGGAGCCGGGTCTCGCTGCGCGCCGTCGGCGCCCTCGGCATCGCCGGGCCGCGGGCCCGCCTCGCCGGGGTGGCCCGCTGGGCGGTCGCCCAACTGGCCGGGCTGCACGCCCCGGGGCAGCTGGAGATCGTGCTCGTCTCCACCGACCGGGCCCGGGGCCTCGCCGAGCGTCGCCGCGACTGGGCCTGGCTCGGCTGGCTGCCCCACGTACGCCCCGCGCACGGCCAGGACTGCCGGCTGCTGCTCGCGTACGACCGCGACCAGGCCGTCGCCCGTACGGGTGAGCTGACCCGGCGCCTCGACGACAGCCCGCTCGGTTCGAACTGGGCCGCCGCCGATCCCGAGCGGGTGCGGCAGGCCGCCGACGCCTACGAAGGCCCGTACACCCTCGTCGTCCTCGACGGCGACCCCGGCGCCGGCGCGCTGCGCGACATCACCGGGCGGCTCGCCTCCCACGGCCCGGCCGCCGGGATCCACGTGCTGGCGCTCGCCGAGGCCCCGCCCGCCACGCCCGCCTCCCCCGTGGCCGAGACGTACGAGGCCGCCTGCACGAGCGCCCCCGCCTTCCGGGACTGCGCCTCCGTCGCCCTGCTGAGCGGGGACGTGGCCACGGCCGTACGGACTTTCGCGGTCGGCGGCGGCGGACCCGCCCCGGTCGGCGACACCGCCACCGCCGACGCCGTCTCCGCGGCCTGGGCCGAGCGGTTCGCCCGGGCGCTGGCGCCCCTGCGCGCCGACGGCGGCCCCGCCGAGCCCTACCGGCCGGCCGCCGCCACCCTGCCCTCCACCGCCCGGCTGCTGGACGAGCTCGGGCTGGCCAGGGCCACCCCGGCCTCCCTGATGGCCCGTTGGGCGGCCGCCACCGACCACGGGCAGGGCGTGGGCGGCCTGGCCGAGATCGTGCTCGGCAGCGGGCGGCGCGGCGCGGTCGGCGCCGAACTGGTCCACGACGGCCCGCACCTGCTCATCGAGGGCCCCGCCGGCAGCGGCCGCACCGAGCTGCTGCGCTCGGTCGCCGCGTCGCTGTCCGCGGCCGCCCGGCCCGACCGGCTCGGGCTGGTCCTCCTCGACGGGGCCGGCGGCGAGCGCGGCGACGGGCTGCTGCCCTGCACCGAGCTCCCGCACGTCTCCGCCCACCTGGTGGCCTCCGATCCGCTGCGCATGCGGGAGTTCGCCCAGGCGCTGGGCGCGGAGCTCAAGCGCCGCCACGAACTGCTCGCCGGTGTGTCGTTCTCCGACTGGCACGCCGGGCGCGAGCTGTCCGACCGGATGGTCTCGCCCCGCCAGCCCTCACCCGGCGAACTCCTCGGCGACCTCGACCCCCAGCGCTCCGGCACGCTGCGGCTGCGCTCGTCCGTCGCCCGGACCGATCCGGCCGGGGCGAGTCCGCTGCCCCGGCTGGTGGTGCTGGTCGACGACTTCGACGCGCTGGTCGCCCCCGGGCTCGGCAGTACGGGCCGGCCCGCCGCCGGCTCGGTGGTCCGGGTCCTGGAGGCGGTGGCCCACGAGGGCGCCCGGCTCGGCGTGCACCTGGTGGCCACGAGCGCCCGCCCGGACCGGACGGCCGACACCGGGCTGGCCCGGCTGACGACGCTGCGCGTGGAGCTCGACGCCCCCGACCAGCCGGGCCCGGGCCGCGGCCTGCTCCGGTACGCGGACGGGCGGACGGTGCCGTTCCAGGCCGGCCGGGTCACCGGCCGGATCCCGCGGACGGCGACCCTGAGGCCGACTGTGGTCCCGGTGGAGTGGGAGCGGATGGGCGATCCGCCGGCCCGCCGCCCGGTGCGTGAGCTGGGCAACGGGCCGACCGACCTCGCGCTGCTGGCCAGCGCCCTGGACCGGGCCTCGCACCTGGTCTCGGCGATACCCGTGCTGTTCCCGCCCGCGCCGTGACCTCGTCCGCGCCCCCGCGAGGCGGTATTGCGGGGGCGCGCGGGTCGGCGTAGACCTTGTGGTCCGGGACACACCACGGGCATCGGGGGCAGAGCCATGCGCAGGCACGGAACGAGCCGTACGACACTCAGCTGGGCGGCGCTCGCGGCAGCGGGCACTCTCGTCCTGACCGCGTGCGGCGGGGACGGCGAGAAGAAGGAGCCGACGCAGGGCGGCACCGTCTCGGCCCCCGCGGCCCCGAAGCTGGTGTTACCGCAGCTGACCGGCGAGAAGCTGGAGGTCGCGGCCGTCTGGACGGGCCCCGAGCAGGCGAACTTCACCAAGGTCCTCAAGGAGTTCGAGAAGCGCACGGGCGCCTCCGTCACCTTCGTACCGGCCCAGGACCCGATCGTCACCTTCCTCGGCTCGAAGATCGCGGGCGGGGCGCCGCCGGACGTGGCGCTGCTCCCGCAGGTCGGGGCGCTGGTCTCGGCGGTGCAGAACAAGTGGGCGCAGCCGGTGGGCCCGGAGGCCCAGGCCCAGCTGGACAAGAACTACTCGGCGGGCTGGAAGAAGCTGGGCGCGGTCGACGGCACCCAGTACGGCGTGTACTACAAGGCCGCCAACAAGTCGCTGATCTGGTACAACGCGAAGGCCTTCGAGGCGGCGGGGGTCAAGCCCCCGGCCACCTGGAAGGAGCTGATCACGGCGGCCGACACCCTCTCGGCCTCCGGCACGCCGGCCGTCTCGGTGGCGGGCGCGGACGGCTGGACGCTCACCGACTGGTTCGAGAACGTCTACCTCTCCCAGGCCGGCCCGGAGAAGTACGACCAGCTGGCCAAGCACCAGATCAAGTGGACGGACGACAGCGTCAAGCAGGCGCTGACCACGCTGGGCGAGCTGTTCGGGCGCAAGGACTTCCTGGCGGGCGGGCCGAGCGGGGCCCTGTCCACCGAGTTCCCGAAGTCGGTGACCCAGACCTTCACCGGCGGGGACCGGCCGGCGGCCGCGATGGTCTACGAGGGCGACTTCGTGGCGGTGAACATCGCGCAGACGGAGGCGAAGGTCGGCAAGGACGCCCTCGTCTTCCCCTTCCCCGCGGTCGGTGCCAAGGCGCCGGTGGTCTCGGGCGGTGACGTGGCGGTCGCGCTGAAGCCGTCGAAGGGCGCACAGGCCCTGCTGACCTTCCTGGCGTCGCCGGACGCGGCCGAGATCCAGGCCCGCGAGGGCGGTTTCGTCTCCCCGAACAAGGCGGTCGACCCGGGCGCGTACCCGAACGACATCCAGCGGGACATCGCCAAGGCGCTGATCGCGGCGGGCGACGACTTCCGCTTCGACATGTCGGACCAGGCTCCGGCGGCCTTCGGCGGCACCCCGGGCGCGGGTGAGTGGAAGGCGCTCCAGGACTTCCTGGCGAACCCGGCGGACGTGGCGGGCGCCCAGGCGAAACTGGAGGCGGACGCGGCCAAGGCCTACGGGAACTAGCCCCGTGACGGCCACGGCCACCCCCTCGGCCGCCACACCGGCCGGGGGGAAGACCGCACGCTCCGCGGAGGCCCGGCGGCGCCGCCTGATCGCGGCGGCGTTCCTGCTGCCGGCGCTGGTGCTGCTCGGCGCGCTCGTCGTGCACCCGATCGGCTACTCGGTCTACCGCAGCTTCTTCGACCGGTCCGGCGACGCCTTCGTGGGCGCCGGCAACTACCGGGAGATCATGCACGACGACACCATCCGCACCGCCCTGAAGAACACCGCGATATGGGTGGTCCTGGCGCCCACCACGGCCACCGCCCTCGGCCTGATCTTCGCGGTGCTCACCGAACGGGTCCGCTGGGGAACGGCGTTCAAGCTCCTCGTCTTCATGCCGATGGCGATCTCGATGCTGGCGGCGGGCATCATCTTCCGCCTCGTCTACGACCACGACCCCGACCGGGGCGTCGCCAACGCGGTCTGGGTCGGGGTGCACGACACCTTCGCGGAGTCCTCGGCCTTCCCCAAGGCCCGCCCGGGCCGGGACTCCCCGCTGGAGGACGCGGGCGGGGGCGCCTTCGTGACCCGCGATCCGGTCCGGGCGGGCACCCCGGTGCTGCTCCCGCTGGTCGGCGTGGCCCCTGAGGCGCTGCCGGAGGGGACCCGCACGGCCGCGAACTCCGCCCCGGAGCCGGGGAAGGTCGCCGGCACGGTCTGGCAGGACTTCACCCGGGGCGGGGGCGGCGGGACGAACGTGGTCGACCCGACGGAGTCGGGCTTCTCCGGGATGCGGATCGAGGCGGTCAGGGACGGGAAGGTGGTGGATTCCACGAAGGCCCGCGCCGACGGCACCTTCACGCTGTCCGCGAAGGCCGACGGGGCGCGGCTGCGGCTGCCCGCGTCGAACTTCCGGGAGGCGTACTCGGGGGTGCAGTGGCTCGGCCCGACGCTCGTCACCCCGGCGGTCATCGGGGCGTACGTATGGATGTGGGCCGGTTTCGCGATGGTGCTGATCGGGGCCGGGCTGGCCGCCGTACCGCGGGAGCTGCTGGAGGCGGCGCGCGTGGACGGGGCGAACGAGTGGCAGGTGTTCCGCCGGATCACCGTGCCGGTGCTGGCGCCCGTCCTGGTGGTCGTCCTCGTCACGCTCGTCATCAACGTGATGAAGATCTTCGACCTGGTCTTCGTGATCGCGCCGGGCGCGGTGCAGGACGACGCGAACGTACTGGCCCTCCAGCTGTACCGGACCTCCTTCGGCACGGACGCCGACCCGGGTCTGGGCAGCGCCATCGCCGTCCTGCTGCTGGTGCTGGTGATCCCGGTGATGCTGGTGAACATCCGCCGACTGCGAAGGGAGCGCTCCCGATGACGGGCCCCAACCGCACCCCGGACCGAACGGGGGTCCGCCCCCCGACGGCCGAGCCCGCCGCGGGCGCCACGAAAACGGGCGGCCTGGTCTCGCGGGTCTCCGCCGGTGCGCTGCGCCTCTTCCTGGTCGCCGCCGCGCTCTTCTGGCTGCTGCCGACGCTCGGCCTGCTCATCTCCTCCTTCCTCTCCCCCACCGACCTCAACAAGGGCGGCTGGTGGCAGGTCCTCACCGCGCCCTCCCGGCTGACGGCCGACAACTACTCCCGGCTGCTGGCCAACGACACGATCACCGGCTCCCTGCTGAACACGGTCGCGATCGCCGTCCCGGCGACCCTCCTCGTCCTCGTGCTCGGCGCCTTCGCCGGATACGCCTTCGCCTGGCTGGAGTTCCCCGGCCGGGACTGGCTGTTCCTCGTGGTCGTCGGGCTGCTCGTCGTGCCCGTTCAGGTGGCGCTGATCCCGGTCTCCGAACTCTTCGGCTCCATCGGGCTGTTCGAGACCACCGCGGGCGTGGTCCTGTTCCACACCGCCTTCGGACTGCCCTTCGCCGTGTTCCTGCTGCGGAACTTCTTCGCCGAAATCCCGCGCGAGCTGCTGGAGGCGGCCCGCCTCGACGGCGCGGGCGAACTCCGGCTGTTCGCCCGGGTGGTGCTCCCGCTGGGCGGCCCGGCGATCGCCTCGCTCGGCATCTTCCAGTTCCTCTGGGTCTGGAACGACATGCTGGTCGCGCTCGTCTTCGCGGACTCGGCGCACCCGCCCGTCACGGTCGCGCTCCAGCAGCAGGTACGGCAGTTCGGGAACAACATCGACGTGCTGGCGCCCGGCGCCTTCCTGTCGATGGTGGTCCCGCTCGTCGTCTTCTTCGCCTTCCAGCGGCAGTTCGTCTCGGGGGTGATGGCGGGCGCGATCAAGTGACCGACATGCGGTGTTGACGCTGAGTAACCCGAATGCCACACGCTGCGTAACCCGAACACCACGCCGGGGGTTCCTGGGCAATATGCCCGCCGACCCCTGGATGTGCCGTGCCCCGGTTCAGCGTCATCGTGCCCGCGTACAAGGTCCAGGCGTACCTCCAGGAGAGTCTGGACTCGGTCCTGACGCAGTCGTACCCGGATCTGGAACTGATCGCGGTCGACGACGCCTCCCCTGACGCCTGCGGCTCGATCATCGACGAGTACGCGGCGCGGGACCCGCGGGTCACCGCCGTGCACCTGGCGCACAACCTCGGCCTGGGCCCGGCCCGCAACGCGGGGCTGGCCCGGGCCACCGGCGACTACCTGGTCTTCCTCGACGGCGACGACACCCTGGCCCCCGGCGCCCTCCAGGCCATCACCGACCGGCTGAAGGCCACCGGCTCCCCCGACGTCCTCGTCTACGACTACGCGCGCACCTTCTGGACGGGCGAGCTGGTCCGCAACCGCCTCTCCCACCGCCTCTCCGAGGAGGGCCCGGCCAGCTTCCGCCTGGCCGACCGCCCCTCCCTCCTCGGCATGCTGATGGTGGTGTGGAACAAGGCGTACCGCCGCGAGTACGTGGAGCGCGAGGGCCTCGAATTCCCGCCCGGCTTCTACGAGGACACCCCCTGGACCTACCCGGCCCTGCTGGCCGCGGAGTCCGTCGCCGTCCTCGACCGGGTCTGCGTGCACTACCGCCAGCGGCGGACCGGCTCGATCCTGACCACCACCAGCCGCCGCCACCTGGACATCTTCGACCAGTACGACCGGGTCTTCGGCTACCTCGCGAGCCGCCCCGAGCTGGAGCGCTGGCGCCCCGCCCTGCACCGGCGGATGGCCGAGCACTTCTGCGCCCTGTACGCCGACCCGCGCCGCCTCCCGCGCGCCGCCCGCGCCGAGTTCTTCAGCCGGGCCTCCGCCCTGCTGCGCCGCTACCGGGCCCAGGGCGGCGGGGCGCTCCCCCTCTCCCTGTCCCGCACCGACCGGCTGCGGCACAGCCTGATGCGGCTGGGGGTCCGGCGCACGTACCGGCTGCTGTCGGCGCTCCGCTCGGCCGCCCTGACCGCGGGCGGCGGCGCCTCGTCCCTCTGGCGGGGCCTGCGCGAAACCGGTCTGCGCCTGCACTACCGGATCCAGCGCCTCCTGCCGCTGCGCCCCGATCTGGCGGTCTTCTCCGCGTACTGGCACGGCGGTTACGCCTGCAACCCGGCGGCGATCGAGGCGAAGCTGCGGGAGCTGGCGCCGCGGATGCGGACGGCGTGGATCTGCGACCCGGCACACACCTCGACCCTCCCCCGGGAGACGGCGGCGCTACGGCCGGGCTCGGCGGCGTACTGGACGGCCCTCGCCAGGGCCACCTACCTGGTCACGAACGTCAACTTCGACCGCGCGCTGGTCAAGCGCCCCGGCCAGATCCTGCTCCAGACCCAGCACGGGACCCCGCTCAAGCGGGTCGGCCTCGACCTCCAGGACCGCCCCGCGGCCACCCCGACCACGGACTTCGCGGGCCTGCTGCGCGGCGCCGACCAGTGGGACTACCTGCTGTCGGCGAACCGGCACTCCACCCTGGTCTGGGAGAAGGCCATCCCGTCCTCGTACACCACCCTCGAATACGGCTACCCCCGCAACGACCCCTTCCACCGGGCCAGTCAGGCCGACGTCCTCGAACTGCGCGAGCGGCTCGGCATCCCGGTGGGCTCGACGGCGATCCTGTACGCGCCCACGCACCGCGACTACCGGCGCAGCCGGCCGGACCACCTGGACTTCGAGCGGGTCCTGCGCGACCTGGGCCCGCGCTTCACGATCCTGACCCGCACCCACCTGACGTACGCGGACACCGACCACTGCCGCGAACCGCACCCCCGCGTGCTGGACGTCTCCTCGTACCCCTCGGTGGAGGAGCTCTGCCTGGCCTCGGACGCGCTGGTCACCGACTACTCGTCCCTGATGTTCGACTACGCGGCGCTGGACCGGCCGATCGTGATCCACGCGGACGACTGGGAGGCGTACGAGGCGGCCCGCGGCACCTACTTCGACCTGCGCAGCTTCCCGCCGGGCGCGATCGCCCGGACCGAGGACGAGCTGATCGACATCTTCGCCACCGGCCACTGGCAGGGCTCCCGCTCGGCGCAGCTGCGGGCCGCGTTCCGCGCGCGCTTCTGCTCGTACGACGACGGCCACGCGGCGGAGCGCGTGGTCCGCCGCGTCTTCCTGGGCCAGCCGACCCCGCTCCCGGCCATCACCCCCCTGCCGGACCGCCGCCCCACCCCCGCGGCCTCGACCCCGTCCCCCACGCTGACCCCGCTGACCTCCGGTCCCCTCCGGCCGTAACCGGCACCAGACCCGTCTGCGGGCCCGCTGCTGGGGCTCCGCCCCAGACCCCGCGCCTCAAACGCCGGCGGGGCTGGGTTTGGCCTCCGCCGTCCGCATGGCGTGCGGTAGCTGTCAGGTGTGCGCGAGCCCCTGCGGGCTGAACTGCGCTCCGCGCCTTCAACATCGCCGGACACATCCAGCCCCGGCCGGGGAAAATCCAGCCCCTCCGGCGTTTGAGGAGCGGGGCACGGGGCGGAGCCCCGAATCCTTGAGCCGCACCGGCCCGGCGGCGGCAACGCCTAGGCGGCCCGGAGGCCCGCCACCACCGACCGCGCCAGCTCGTCGAGGTACCCGCCCGGAACCGCGTCCCGGACCACCACCTGCCGCCAGTACAGCGGCCCGATCGCCAGATCCAGCGCCCGCTCCGGATCCGTCCCCTCCCGCAGCTCCCCCCGCACGACGGCCTCCGACACGATCCCCTCCGCCATCCGCCGCTGCCCGTCCAGCAGCGCCCCCCGTACCGCCTCCGCGATCTCCGGGTTCCGCGCCGCCTCCACCAGCAGGTCGGGGATGACCGCCGAGGCCACCGGATGCCGCAGCACGTGCGACATGACCTCCAGCAGGGCCCGTACGTCCCCGTACAGCGACCCCGTCGACGGCACCGGCAGCCCGTCCGCCGCGAACGCGCCCACCAGGTCCAGCACCAGGTGCAGCTTCGACTTCCACCGCCGGTAGACCGCCGTCTTGCCGACGCCCGCCCGCCGCGCGATCCCCTCGATGGACATCCGCGAGAAGCCGACGGCCGCCAGTTCCTCGACCACCGCCTCCCGGATCGCCTCGGTCACGTCCTCGCGCAGGACGGCGGCCCCGGCGGGGGCACGGCGGGTGGGGGTGGCGGCAGGGTCCGTGGTCATGCACCGAGCATAGCGGCGCACGCCGTCACCCACCCGTCACGACGATACGGTTGCGTTCCGACGTCCGGCGCCCTAATCTCGCCGTAGCGACGATACGGACCCGTTCCGACGTAATCGTCATCGTCCAGCGACGCCCTGACCCCGGCGAAAGCGAACCCCGTGACCACCGCAACCGCAACCGCCCCCGCGACCGCCCCCACCTCCGCACCCGCGAACTCCGCGGAGCGTGCGGCCCTGGCGGCCGCCCACGGCCTGACCCTCAGCGGCGCCCGCCCCACGCTTCCGCGCTACATGGCGCAGCTCTGGGGCCGCCGGCACTTCGTCACCGCCTACGCGACCGCCCGCATGCAGGCGCAGTACAGCACCGAGAAGCTCGGCCAGGTCTGGCACCTGGTGACCCCCCTGCTCAACGCGGCGGTCTACTACTTCATCTTCGGCCTCGTCATGCACGCCAGCCACGGCGTGCCCGACTACCTGCCGTTCCTGATCACCGGCGTCTTCGTCTGGGACTTCATCGGCAGCTCCATCAACGCGGGCACCCGCTCCGTCCACAGCAACCTCGGCCTGGTCCGCGCCCTGCACTTCCCGCGGGCGAGCCTGCCCATCTCCACCGTCGTCCAGCTCTTCCAGCAGCTGCTCGTCACCATGGGCGCGCTGATCATCCTGCTGCTCGCCTTCGGTCAGACGCCCGACCCGTCCTGGCTGCTGGCCGTCCCCACCCTCCTCCTCATGGCCGTCTTCGCCGCCGGCTGCGCCATGATCATGGCCCGCATCGGCAGCAAGAGCCCGGACGTCAGCCAGCTGATGCCGTTCGTCCTGCGGACCTGGATGTACTCCTCGGGCGTCATGTGGTCCATCGACCAGATGCTCACGACGGACCAGCTCCCGCACTGGGTGTCGATGGCCCTCAAGCTCAACCCGGCGGCCGTCTACATCGACCTGATGCGCTTCTCCCTGATCGACAGCTTCCAGGCGCACTCGCTCCCGCACCACGTCTGGCCGATCGCCCTCGGCTGGGCCCTGCTCGCCGGCGTCGGCGGCTTCATCTACTTCTGGAAGGCAGAGGAGGAGTACGGCCGTGGCTGACACCGCAACCGCAACCGCAACGAAGACTCCCACCGTGATCGCGGACGAGGTCCACGTCGTCTACAAGGTCCACGGCGGCGGCACCCGCAAGGGCAGCGCCACCGCGGCCCTCAGCCGGATCTTCTCCCGCAAGCCCTCCCCCGGCATCCGCGAGGTGCACGCCGTCAAGGGCGTCAGCTTCACCGCGTACAAGGGCGAGGCCATCGGCCTCATCGGCTCCAACGGCTCGGGCAAGTCCACCCTGCTCAAAGCGATCGCCGGCCTCCAGCCGGTGGCCCGCGGCGCGGTCTACTCGTACGGCCAGCCGTCCCTCCTCGGCGTGAACGCCGCCCTGTTGAACGATCTGACCGGCGAGCGCAACGTCGTCCTCGGCGGCCTCGCGATGGGCATGACCCGCGAGCAGATCAAGGAGCGCTACCAGGACATCGTCGACTTCTCCGGCATCAACGAGAAGGGCGACTTCATCTCCCTGCCGATGCGTACGTACTCCTCCGGCATGGGCGCCCGCCTGCGGTTCTCCATCGCCGCGGCCAAGGACCACGACGTCCTGATGATCGACGAAGCCCTGGCCACCGGCGACGCGGCCTTCCAGCGCCGCAGCCAGGCCCGCATCGAGGAACTCCGCGAACGCGCCGGAACCGTCTTCCTCGTCAGCCACGGCATCAACACGGTCCGCGAAACCTGCGACCGCGCCATCTGGCTGGAATCAGGCGTCCTCCGCATGGACGGCCCGTCCGCGGAAGTCTGCGACGCCTACGAGGCCTTCAGCAGAGGATAGCCCCGCCTGGGGGCCCCTCCCAGCGGTAGCTGGGGGAGTTTGAGGCGCGGGGTCTGGGGCGGAGTCCCAGCAGCGGCGCCGCACCCGAAGACACCGACGGGCCGGGCCCGGGACCTACGAGGTCCCGGGCCCGGCCCGTAGCGGCGTTCAGCCCGCGGCAGCGATCAGCTGTGCGCCCGCAGCAGGCTCCGCATGGTCCGCATCGCAACCGAAAGGTTCGCCAGGTCGAAGTCGTCCGACCCCCGGATCTCGTCCAGAGTCGTCCGCGCCCGCCCGATGATCGCCGCGTTCTTCTCCTCCCACGCCTTGAAACGCTCCTCGGGAGTCGACTCGCCGTTGCCCACCGACAGCACGTCGGCCGTCAGCGCCGCGTGCGCCGCGAACAGGTCCTCGCGGATGGACGCGCGGGCCATGGACTGCCAGCGGTCGGCCCGCGGCAGTTCGATGATCCGGTCCATCAGCTGGGTGATGTCCAGGCGGTCGGCGAGGTCGTAGTACACCTCGGCGACGGCCAGCGGCTCCACGCCCGTCCGGTCCGAGATCGCGACGACGTCGAGCGTCGGGAAGGCGGAGGAGAACCCGGCCACCTTGGCGGCCAGCTCCTCCGGGACGCCCTCGGCGACCAGCTCGTCCATGACCGACTGGTACCACTCCAGGTCCGCGCCGCGCACCAGCTTCGGCACCTCGGACCAGACCTGGCCCACCCGTTCCGCGAAGAAGCCGATCGTCTCGGTGATCTCCAGCGGCTGCGGCCGGTTGTTGAGCAGCCAGCGGGTGGCGCGCTCGACCAGGCGGCGCGAGTGCAGCCGCACCCGGGTCTGGACACTGGCCGCGACCTTGTTGTCGAGGGCCTCGACCGCGTCCCACACCTCGGCCAGGCCGAAGATCTCGCGGGCCGCGAGCTGCGCCCGGACGATCTCCTCCAGGGAGGCCCCGGTCTCCTCGCGCAGGCGGTGCAGGAAGGTCGAACCACCGGTGTTGACGGTGTCGTTGACCAGGAGCGTCGTGATGATCTCCCGGCGCAGCGCGTGCCCGTCGATCTGCTCGGGGAACTTGTCGCGCAGGGCGCCCGGGAAGTACGCGTGCAGCAGGCGCCGCAGGTACGGGTCGTCCGGCAGCCCGGTGGCGATGAGCTCGTCCGCCACCGTGATCTTGGTGTAGGCGAACAGGACGGCCAGCTCCGGCTGGGTCAGGCCCTTGCCGTTGTTCAGCAGCTCGCGGATCTGCCGGTCGGTGGGCAGGAACTCCAGCTGCCGGTTGAGCCGTCCCTCGCGCTCCAGGCGGCGCATGAAGCGCTGCTGCGCGTGGAGCAGGCTGGGGGCCTGCGCCGCGCCGTTGGCGAGCGCCGTGTTCTGCGCGTAGTTGTTGCGCAGCACCAGACGGCCGACCTCGTCGGTCATCTCGGCGAGCAGCTTGTTGCGCTGCTTGACGGTCATGTCGCCGTCGGTGACGACCGCGTTGAGCAGGATCTTGATGTTCACCTCGTGGTCGGAGGTGTCCACGCCCGCGCTGTTGTCGATGGCGTCGGTGTTGACCTTGCCGCCCTCGCCGCCGGCGCCGCTGCGGGCGAACTCGATGCGGCCGAGCTGGGTCAGGCCCAGGTTGCCGCCCTCGCCGATGACCTTGGCGCGCACGTCGGAGCCGTTGACGCGGATGGCGTCGTTGGCCTTGTCGCCGACGTCGGCGTGGGTCTCGGTCGTCGCCTTGACGTACGTACCGATGCCGCCGTTCCACACCAGGTCCACGGGGGCCTGGAGGATCGACTGCATCAGGTCGGCCGGGGTCATCTTGGTGACGCCCGCCTCGATGCCGAGGGCCTCGCGCATCGCCGCGGTGACCGGGACGGCCTTCGCGGTGCGCGGGTGGATGCCGCCGCCCGCCGAGATCAGCGAGGTGTCGTAGTCGGCCCACGAGGAGCGCGGCAGCTCGAACAGGCGGCGGCGCTCGGCGTACGAGGTGGCCGCGTCCGGGTTCGGGTCGATGAAGATGTGCCGGTGGTCGAAGGCCGCGACCAGGCGGATGTGCTCGGAGAGCAGCATGCCGTTGCCGAAGACGTCGCCGGACATGTCGCCGACGCCGACGACGGTGAAGTCCTGGGTCTGGGTGTCGTGGCCGAGCTCGCGGAAGTGCCGCTTGACGGACTCCCACGCGCCGCGGGCGGTGATGCCCATGCCCTTGTGGTCGTAGCCGGCCGAGCCGCCCGACGCGAAGGCGTCGCCGAGCCAGAAGCCGTACGACTCCGCCACGCCGTTGGCGATGTCGGAGAAGGTCGCGGTGCCCTTGTCGGCGGCGACGACGAGGTAGGTGTCGTCCTCGTCGTGGCGGACCACGCCCTTCGGCGGCACGACCTCGCCGGCGACCATGTTGTCGGTGATGTCGAGCAGCGCCGAGATGAAGATCTTGTACGAGGCGATGCCCTCGGCGAGCCAGGCGTCGCGGTCCACCGACGGGTCGGGCAGGTTCTTGGCGACGAAGCCGCCCTTGGCGCCGACCGGCACGATGACGGTGTTCTTGACCATCTGCGCCTTGACCAGGCCGAGGATCTCCGTACGGAAGTCCTCGCGGCGGTCGGACCAGCGCAGGCCGCCTCGGGCGACCTTGCCGAAGCGCAGGTGGACGCCCTCGACGCGCGGGGAGTACACCCAGATCTCGAAGGCCGGGCGCGGCGCCGGCAGGTCCGGGATGGCCTGCGGGTCGAACTTCATCGACACGTACGAGTGCTGCTCGCCCTTGTCGTTGAGCTGGAAGAAGTTCGTGCGCAGGGTGGCCTTGATGAGGGTGAGGAAGGCGCGCAGGATGCGGTCCTCGTCGAGCGAGGCGACCTGGTCCAGGGCCCCGTCCAGCTCCTCCAGCATGGCGTCGACGAGCTCGCTGCCGGCGGTCTGCCGGACGGGCGCCATCCGGGCCTCGAAGAGGGAGACCAGCAGCCGGGTGGTGTGGACGTTGTTGCGGAGGGTGTCCTCCATGTAGTCCTGGCTGAAGGTGGAGCCGGCCTGGCGCAGGTACTTGGCGTACGCGCGCAGGACGACGGCCTGCCGCCAGGTGAGCCCGGCGCCCAGCACCAGGGTGTTGAAGTTGTCGTTCTCGGCCTCGCCGGTCCAGACGGCCGAGAAGGCCTCCTGGAAGCGCTCGCGGGCGTCGTCGCCGAGGTAGGAGTCCCCGTTGCCCGTCGAGAGCGGCATCCGCAGGCCGAAGTCGTAGATCCAGGCGCTGACCCGGTCGGAGCGGCGCAGCTCGTACGGGCGCTCGTCGGTGACCTCGACGCCCAGGCGCTGGAGCACCGGCAGGACCGCGGAGAGCGAGACCTGCTCGCCGGTGCGGTAGATCTTGAACCGGCGCTCGCCGGGGCCCGCGCCGACCGGCTCGTACAGGGAGAGCGCGAAGGGGCGGTCGCCGGCGGCGAGCTTCTCCAGGTGGCACAGGTCGGCGACGGCGGCACGCGGCGAGTGGTCGGCCTTGTAGCCCTCGGGGAAGGAGGTGCCGTAGCGGCGCAGCAGCTCGGCGGCGCGCTCCTCGCCGAGCTCGGCGACCAGGGCCTCGGAGAAGCCGTCGGCCCAGGAGCGGGCGGCGTCGACGAGGCGGCCCTCGATGCGCTCGACGTCGGCGTCGGTCAGGACGGGCAGTTCCTTGCCCTGCGGGACGCGGACGACGAAGTGGATGCGCGAGAGGATCGACTCGGTGTTCCAGGCGGTGAAGTCGACGCTGATGCCGTCGAGCTCCTCGCGGAGGATGTCCATCAGGCGCAGCCGGACACCGGTGGTGAAGCGGTCGCGCGGCAGGTAGACGAGCGCCGAGTAGTAGCGCCCGTACTCGTCCTGGCGCAGGTACAGCCGCAGCCGGCGGCGCTCCTGCAGGTACAGGACGGAGGTGACGATCTCGCGGAGCTTGTCGACCGGGGTCTGGAACAGCTCGTCGCGCGGGTAGGTCTCCAGGATCTGCAGCAGGTCGCGGCCGTCGTGGCTGCTCGGCGCGAAGCCGGCGTCGTCCAGCACCTCGACGACCTTGCGGCGGATGACCGGGACGCGGCGCACCGACTCGGTGTACGCGGCGGAGGAGAACAGGCCGAGGAAGCGGCGCTCGCCGACGACGTTGCCGTCGGCGTCGAACTTCTTGACGCCCACGTAGTCGAGGTACGAGGGACGGTGCACGGTGGAGCGGCTGTTGGCCTTGGTCAGCACCAGCAGGCGGTGCTCGCGCGCCTTGGCGCGGGCGTCGGCGGGCAGCCGGTTGAAGGACGGCGAGACCGGGTGGCCGTCGTCCTTGCCGCTGTGGTGCGGGTCGGAGCGCAGGATGCCGAGGCCGGTGCCGGGGACGGCGGCGAGGGAGTCGCCGTCGACGAGGTTGTACTCGCGGTAGCCGAGGAAGGTGAAGTGGTCGTCGGCGAGCCAGCGCAGCAGCTCGCGGGCCTCTTCGAGCTCGTACTCGCGCAGGTCCGGGGCGGTGGGCTCGTCGGGCAGGCCCTCTGCGATGCGCAGCGCGGCCTCGCGCATCTTCTCCCAGTCCTCGACGGACTCGCGGACGTCGGACAGGACGCGCTGCAGGTCGACGGTGATCTGCTTGAGGTCGGCCTTGTCGGTCTCGCGGTCGATCTCGACGTGGATCCAGGACTCGACGAGCGAGTCGTGGGGGCGCGCGGTGGCGGGGCCGTGGGCGTCGCAGTCCGGGCCGAGGATCTCGATCAGCTTGCCGGTGATGTCACGGCGGACGACGACCTGCGGGTGGATCACCACGTGGATGCCGCGGCCCTGGCGGGACAGCTCGTTGGTCACGGAGTCCACGAGGAACGGCATGTCGTCCGTCACCACCTCGACGACCGAGTGGCTGGAGGTCCAGCCGTTCTCCTCGACCGTGGGGGTCTGCACGCGTACGTTCGCGGTGCCCTGCGGCCGCATCTCGGCGAGCCGGTAGTGCGAGAGCGCCGCCCCGAACACGTCGACCGGGTCCCGGTCCAAGAGGTCCTCTGGGGCGGTGTGCAGGTAGTAGCGCTGGAGGTAGGCGAGCACGGTGTCCCGGTCCGGACGCTCCCCCTGCTCGGACCCAGTCGGAAGTAGCCCCCCGGCCGGGCTGTTCTCAGCTACCCGGGCCGCCCGCGTCAGCAGCTCGGCCTTTGCTTCGTCCAGCTTGGTCTGCATGTCCTCTGGCTCCTGTCGCGCGCCATTGCGTGACGTAGGTGAAGGAAGGAATGACGTAGCGCCGCGGTGAGGCGGGGTGTCCGTCCGTAATCGATATCGACGCTATGCCGTCGAGAGAGCCGACCGGGAGGGATTGAGACATCGACGACGACGTCATCGGGTCCCGGTGGCGGAGATCGGCGAGGGCCCGGGCACGGTCGTGCGCCGGGCGCATGCCGGGGGCTTCGGCGCCCCCGATGACTATCGCGCTGATCACGGGTACAAGGCTATCTCGCCAGACCCCCACCACGTCACCGGCCGGTTCTGTACAAAAGTGTGTACGCAAGTTTGACGATGTGCGCAGTGACTCGGTCGGCCGCGCGTGCCAGTACCTATTCGGACAGCTCGCGAGCGGTGCGTACGGCGTCTGCCAGCGTGTCCACGACGGGAACCCCGGCCGATTCCAGACTGCGGCGGCTGTGCGAACCACCCGTGTAGAGCACGGCCCGCGCCCCGACGTGAGCGGCCGCGAGGGCGTCGTCCACCGCGTCTCCCACCAGGATCGTACGGTCGGCCGTCACGCCGGTGGCCTCCATGGCCGCCATATGACGTACGAGGTGCCCCGCCTTGGAGGTGTGCGAGGGCCCGATCCGCCCGTCGACGCGGACGAAGTGCCGGTCGATGCCGTGGGACCGCACGAGCGGTACGAGCTTCTCGTGGGGCGCGAGGGACAGCAGGGACTGGGTGAGCCCGTCCCGCTGCCAGTCCTGGAGCAGCTCCCGGGCGCCCTCGGCGAGCCCGGCGTCCTCGGCGGCGGCCCAGTAGTGGCGGTGGAAGGCCTCGTCCATGACGGCCCACTCGGCTTCCGTGGGCAGGCGCCCCATCAGCCGCTCGTAGAACTTCGGCACCGGTACGACGTACAGGTCGCGGTACGTCTCCAGGGTGATCGGCGCGAAACCGAGCTCGGCGAAGGAGGCGTTGGTCGCGGTGATCACGGCGTCGATGTCGTGGAGCAGCGTGCCGTTCCAGTCCCAGACGATGTGCGTGGCGGCTACGGAGGTCATTTCAGCAGCCCCGGAATCAGCCCCGGGATCTCCTGCACGCCGAACCAGAGCAGCTCGTGGTCCTCGGCGCCGTCGACGACGAACTGCGCGTCGTCGTCCCCGCCGTCGGCGGCGTCGACGGCGGCAACGGCCGCGGCGACGTCCGATTCGGCGTCATCGGCGTCCACGTGCACGGCGGCGGCCACGGCGAGCCGTACGGTCTCGGCGAGGCCGACCTGGCCGAGGGTGGCCTCGTCGAGCCCGGGGGTGGCGGTGGCGGCCTTGTCGTCGACGTCCAGCGCGACGACGACACGCCGGCGCGGCGCACCCGCGTCCGCGGCGATCAGCCGCAGGGAGGCGGCGGCGGCCCGGCCGAGGGCCGCGTACTCCAGCTCCTCGATGTCGTCGGACACGTACCACTCCCGCAGCCCGGGCGTGACGGCGTACGCACGGAGCGGGGCAGGGCCCAGCTCACCCGCCTGGTGCGCCTCGGCGAGCCCGGGGAGGGTCAGGGGGACGTACACGCGCATGGCCGGCTGCTTTCGGTAGTCGGAAACGCCCTCAGGATACGACCGGCCGGGCACCCACCGGCAGAGGCGACTACCGCGGTCCGCTCGGTGACGGCCGACGTACCCCTTCGGGGTGCCCGGCGAGCCCGCGGACCCGTCCACTCCCGTCCGCGTACGGACCTCAGCGAGGCCGCAGAACACCAGCCGGGCACTCGGATAGGTGAACCGCGACCCCGCCCGGACCGACGCGCACAGCCGGTTGCGGAGCGTGTTCGCACGGCCGTAGAAGATCTCCCAGCAAGTTACCGCTTGGTACGGGCAGATCGCGAGGGAGGCCACCATGGAGACCACGATGCGCGGCACGATCGGCGGCGAAGGCAGCCGCCGCAGGCCGGCCGGCGGACCGGCCCGGACCCGGCCCGCCGGCCGGCAGGACTCCCGGCGCCCGGCGGGACCGCCCCGGGCCCTGCGGCTCGGCCCGCACCACTGGTTCGCCGAACGCCTCCTGGCGGTCGTCAGCGGCCTCCGCCCGGTCCACTCGCTCCTGGGCCACACCATCGGCCCCGCCTACCAGCAGCTGGTCACCCTGGCCCCTTCCGACCCCCTCCGCGACCGGCTGCGCCCGGTCGTCCGCCAGTGCGGCCGCTTCACCCCGGGCCCGGGCGTCATCGAGGCCTTCGCCCGCATCGCCACGGGCGACCGCATGACGGCCATGGCCTTCCGCCTGGAACAGGGCCCAGACCTCCGCTGGCGCTGCGCGGCGGTAGAAATCCAGGGCCCGCGGCCATGACTCCAGCCCCGCCGGCGAAAATCCAGCCTCGCCGGCGTTTGAGGCGCGGGGTCCGGGGCGGAGCCCCGATCTTGCAGCCGCACCCAGGCGGGCAAAATCCAGCCCCGCCGGCGTTTGAGGCGCGGGGCCGGGGGCGGAGCCCCGATCTTG
>NZ_JBHWUO010000039.1:0-70815 GCF_042736975.1 Streptomyces sp. NPDC059989 | reverse complement strand
CTGCTCGGCCCCCGCCCCGGCCCGGCGGCGCCCGCCGGCCCCGGCCTTCGCGGCGCGCCGGGAAGCGCGCCGCGCGGCGCGCCGGCCCGCGGCGGGGTCGGGGCGTCCGTCGGACATGGGGCTCCTCGTGGCCGGTCGGCGGGGAGCGGGCCCCATGGCGCCATGGATGTTCGGATAATCCGATAAACCCCCTCATGGTACGCGGCGGTGAGTCGAACGCCTGCTCCGGCTAGGCTCAGCTCCCAGCAGGGAACGGCACGCCAGGGCAGAGGCAGCGACAACCGCAGGAGGCGGCGGGATGACAGTCCCGGGACGCAGGAGCAGCACCTTCATCCGGCTGCTCCGCAGCGGGTTCACCGACCCCTCCGCCGCGGCCCGGCTCTTGGACGCCGACGCACTGGCCGCCGTACGCGCCGATCCGGTGCTCCTCGACGCCCTCGGGGCCACCGCCGACCCCGACCTCGCCCTCCTCGGACTCGTCCGGCTCGCCGAGGCGCAGCCGCCCGACGAGCTGCCCGGCCTCCTCGACACCCTCGTCAGCGCCAAGCCGCTCCGCGACCGGCTGCTCGGCGTGCTCGGCGCCTCCGAGGCCCTCGGCGACCACCTCGCCCGCCACCCCCTCGACTGGCAGGCCCTCGTCACCTACGAGGCCGCCGACCTGCACCCCGGCCTCCCCGACTTCGAGCGCGGACTCGCCGACGCCCACGACCCGGTCCAACTCCGCGTCTCCTACCGCCGCTGCCTGCTCTCCATCGCCGCCCGCGACGTCTGCGGCACCATAGACGTCGCCGAGACCGCCGCCGAGCTCGCCGACCTCGCCACCGCCACCCTCCGCGCGGCCCTGCGCATCGCCTCCGCCGCCGCCCCCGCGGACGCGGCCGCCTGCCGCCTCGCCGTCATCGCGATGGGCAAGTGCGGCGGCAACGAGCTCAATTACGTCTCCGACGTCGACGTCATCTTCGTCGGCGAAGCCGCCCCCGGCACCGACGAGGGCAAGGGCATCCAGGCCGCCACCCGCCTCGCCTCCCACCTCATGCGGATCTGCTCCGAGACCACCGTCGAAGGCACCATCTGGCCCGTCGACGCCAACCTCCGCCCCGAAGGCCGCAACGGCCCCCTCGTCCGGACCCTCTCCTCCCACCTCGCCTACTACCAGCGCTGGGCCAAGACCTGGGAGTTCCAGGCCCTCCTCAAGGCCCGCGCCGTCGCCGGCGACCCCGACCTCGGCGCCCAGTACATCGCCGCCATAAGCCCCCTCGTCTGGCAGGCCGCCGAGCGCGAGAACTTCGTCGCCGACGTCCAGAAGATGCGCCGCCGCGTCGTCGACAACATCCCCGCCGCCCAGGTCGACCGCGAGCTCAAACTCGGCCCCGGCGGCCTGCGCGACGTCGAGTTCGCCGTCCAGCTGCTCCAGCTCGTACACGGCCGCAGCGACGCCACCCTGCACTCCGGCACCACCCTCGACGCCCTCCACGCCCTCGCCGCCGGCGGCTACGTCGGCCGCGCCGACGCCGCCCAGCTGCACGACGCGTACCGCTTCCTGCGCGCCATGGAACACCGCATCCAGCTCTACCGGCTGCGCCGCACCCACCTCGTCCCCGAGGACGAGAACGACCTGCGCCGCCTCGGCCGCTCGCTCGGCCTGCGCACCGAACCCGTCGCCGAACTCAACAAGGCCTGGCGCCGCCACGCCTCCGTGGTCCGCCGCCTCCACGAGAAGCTCTTCTACCGCCCGCTGCTCGACGCCGTCGCCCAGCTCACCCCCGGCGAGACCCGGCTCTCCCCGCGCGCCGCCGGCCAGCGCCTCGAAGCCCTCGGGTACGCCGACCCGGCCGCCGCCCTGCGCCACCTCGAAGCCCTCGCCTCCGGCGTCACCCGCGCGGCGGCCATCCAGCGCACCCTGCTGCCCGTCCTCCTCGGCTGGTTCGCGGACTCCGCCGACCCGGACGCCGGCCTGCTGAACTTCCGCAAGGTCTCCGACGCCCTCGGCAGGACCCCCTGGTACCTGCGGCTGCTGCGCGACGAGGGCGCCGCCGCCGAGAACCTCGCCCGCGTCCTGTCCGCCGGCCGCCTCGCCCCCGACCTCCTCATGCGCGCCCCCGAAGCCGTGGCCCTGCTCGGCGACCCCGAAGGCCTCCAGCCCCGTACCCACGAGGCCCTGCTCCAGGAGGTCCTCGCCGCCGTCGGCCGCGCCGATACCCCGGAAGCCGCCGTCGCCGCCGCCCGCGGAGTCCGCCGACGCGAGCTCTTCCGCACCACCGCCGCCGACATCATCGGCTCGTACGGTACGGAGGACAGCCCCGCCGAAGAGGACCACGGTGCCCTCGTCGACCGGGTCGGCGGAGCCGTCTCCGAGCTCACCGCCGTCACCATCGCCGGAGCCCTGCGCGCCGCCGTCCAGAGCCACTACGGCGACACCCTGCCCACCCGCTTCGCCGTCATCGGCGTCGGCCGCTTCGGCGGCCACGAGCTGGGCTACGGCTCCGACGCCGACGTCCTGTTCGTCCACGAGCCGCGCGAGGGCGTCGACGAGCAGGAAGCGGCGAAGGCCGCCCAAACCGTCATCGCCGAGATGCGCCGGCTCCTCCAACTCCCCACCGCCGACCCGCCGCTGCTCATCGACGCCGACCTGCGCCCGGAGGGCCGCTCGGGCCCCCTCGTCCGCACCCTGTCCTCGTACGCCGCCTACTACCGCCGCTGGTCCCTGACCTGGGAGAGCCAGGCCCTGCTCCGCGCCGAACCGGTCGCCGGGGACGCCGACCTGGGCGGCCGCTTCATCGAGCTCATCGACCCGCTGCGCTACCCCATGGAGGGTCTCGGCGAGGACGCCGTCCGCGAGATCCGCCGCCTGAAGGCCCGCATGGAATCGGAACGCCTGCCGCGCGGCGCCGACCCCACCCTCCACACCAAACTCGGCCGCGGCGGCCTCAGCGACGTCGAGTGGACCGTCCAGCTGATCCAGATGCGGCACGCCTGGGCCGAACCGGGCCTGCGCACCACCCGCACCCGCCGCGCCCTGTACGCCGCCCACGCCGCCGGCCTCATCCCGACCGAGGAGGCGCAGATCCTGGACGAGGCCTGGGTCCTGGCCACCCGCGTCCGCAACGCCGTGATGCTGGTCCGCGGCCGCGCCGGGGACACCTTCCCCTCCGAGGCCCGCGACCTGGCCGCGGTGGCCCGCTACCTCGGCTACGCCGAGGGCACGGTCGGCGAGATGCTCGACGACTACCGCCGCATCACCCGCCGCGCCCGCGCGGTGGTCGAGGAGCTCTTCTACGGGGCGTAGCCGCGCCCGGCACGTTCGAGCCATGTGGCCCGTGAGGCCCCTGCCGCTCTTGCGGTCGCGTGTAGCCTCCCCTGGTGAAATCGATCGATCGCATAGCCGGCCGGCGTCCAGCCCAGGCCGCTGGGGAGAGCGGACGTTCCCGGACCGCGTCGCGGCTCGGCTGGCTGGACGCCTTGCGCGGCATCGCGGCCCTGTCCGTCGCGGTGTACCACCTCGCCCTGCCGTTCCACTGGGTGCCCCACGGCGACCGGGTGCCGTACTACCTGGACCCCGGTGTCTTCGGCGTATTGCTGTTCTTCCTGGTGAGCGGCTACATCATCCCCGCCTCGCTGGAGCGACGCGGTGATATACGGGCGTTCTGGGTGGGCCGTGCCTTCCGGATCTACCCGGTGGTCATTCTGACCGTGGCCGCCTCGCTGCTGATCCTGCCCCGCAGCCACACGGTGGTGGACGGCTATGCCTTCGAGCACCCGCTGCTCTCGCTCGCGGGCAACGGGCTCATGCTGCAGGACATGCTGGGCGTCACCAACGCCCTCGGGGTGCTGTGGACCCTCACCTTCGAGATGATCTTCTACTACTTCGTCACGGCATTGTTTGCCCTCGGCTGGCACCGCAAGAGCGCTGCGATCGCCGTCGGCTTCGCGGCCGTGGCGCTGGTACTGGGCGGCTGGATCGCTCTCGGCACGCTCTCCGTCAACCAGGCGACCACCCGGCATTTGGTGCTGGCCTGCGCCACCGTCGTGGCGATGGCGATGGCCTGCATCATGACCGGCAAGCCGGCCCTGGCCAGGGGTGGCGGGCTGCTCCTCGGCGCACTCGGGCTGGTGCTGATCACTCTCAACAGCCGCGCCGCGGCGTTCGAGACCATGATGATCTTCGCGACGATGTTCTCCGGCACCGTGCTGTACAGGTGGGAGCACGGCCAGGTCGAACGAACCCAGGCCTTCCTGTCTTGTGCCTTCGTCGTCGTCTGCGGCTTCCTCACGGGCTACATGTACAACCACGGGCAGACACTCTGGAGGACCTTCACCGGGTCCTGGATGGCGTGGTCGTTCGCCTACGTCGCCGCGTGGGCGGTCTTTGTCGCAGGCATGCTGCTCCGCAAGCGCCGCTTCCCGCGCTGGCTCAGCTGGCTCGGCGCGATCAGCTACTCGCTCTACCTGCTGCACAACCCGTTGATCCATGGGATGCACTGGATACTGGAAGGGCACGCCCCGATTGTGAGCTGGACAGATCGGGCCCTGCTGCTCACCGCGTTCATGGCCGTACTGACGGGCGCCAGCTGGCTCAGCTACCGCTTGGTGGAGCTGCCCTTCCAGAACCTGGGCCGCCGAGTGCTGAAGGCCGTGGCGCGGCGCCTCCCGCTGGAGGAGCCCTTGTTGGCTCAGGTCAGAACCGGGACGCCATTTGCCGAGGCGACCGCCGCGGTGCCATCAGTGAGGGAGAACGAGCCGGCCCTCTCCGGGCGGGAGTGACACCCCCCCCGGCATTGTGCAGCCACTCCGCAGGAGGGGCGGGGCCGCAGCGACCCATGTCGAGGCAAGAGGGTGAGGCCCTGTATCAGGGCCTCACCCGCCAGCCAGACTCACTTGGGATCAGAGAATGACGTCGTAGCCGTTCCAGCCCGTGCCGATAAGGGTGCGTCCGCTCTCAGGCGTGAAGTCGTAGAGGTCCCCGGTGTTGGTGATGCCCACCGACTCTGCTGCTCCGTTGCTGTCCAGGTCGGTGGCGTAAGGGTTCCATTCGGCGTTCCACCATCCGTCGCCGTTGAAGATGCGGGGTCCGAAGCTGATGGTCCCGTCAGTAGTGGTGTTGGGGTAGACGTAGATGTTGCCGCCGTCGGTGTGGCGGGCGAAGATGTCGATCTTGTAGTCGCCGTTCAGGTCGGCGAAGCGCAGCGTGGTCCATTCGGGCCACCATCCATTACCCATGAAGATCCGGCTACCAAGGGCCTGGGTGCCGGTGCCGCCTATGTGCGGATAGATCCAAAGGTCGCCACCGTGGTCGCGCGCGATGACGTCCGTGCGACCGTCGCCGTTGATGTCGCCGAAGCCGAGGGTCAGATAGTCCCAGCCATTGCCGATCAGGACAGGGTTGCCGAATGTATTGGTGCCGGTGCCGCCGGTGCCGGGATAGAGGTAGAGGTCTCCCTCCCGAGTCCGTCCCACCACGTCGGTGTAACCGTCGTTGTCGAGGTCGGCGGTGTAGGCGTTGATCCAGCTGTCGCGCCACCAACCGGTGCCGACGAGGTAGCGGCCACCGAGGGTGCTCGTGCCGGTTCCTCCGGTTCCGGGGTAGATCCACATGTCACCGTGAGGGTCGATTGCAAGGACGTCGGTGTAGCCGTCGCCGTTGTAGTCGGGCCGGCTCTGACTACCGCTGGTCCACAGACCCTGCCCGGAGGCGTTGTAGATCACGAGTACGCCGCGGGGCTGCAGCACGGCGTATGAGTACGGGGTAGTGGTTTTGCTGCTCCACAGAGCGGTCTTGCCGTCGGCCTCGTAGACCACGAAGTTGCCGTCACTCTGCATACGGGCCACGGCACCGGGATGCTTGTTGGTTCCGGTGGCCCAGAGGGGCTTCTTGTCCTTGGTGTAGAGCACGAGGTTGCCGTCGGCCTGCATCACCAGATTGGAGTTCCCACTGGAGAACTCCTGCCCCGAGGCCAGGGTGGTACCGGACGGGATGCGCGCGCCGGGCACGCCGTCGATCTCGAAACGAGCGGTGAAGGAGCCGACGGTCGTGCCATCAGTCGAAAGCTTCCCCTGCCAGCCGACCATCGTGTTGTCCGCCTGTCGCGCCCACAGATCGGTGACGCTGTCACCGTTGAGGTCACCGGCGGATCCGATGCTCGGGTAGGCAGCCTTGGTCACCCCGGAGCCGACCTTGGCCCGTGTCTGAGTGCCCCAGGTGGCGAGGTCGACAGCCTGGTCCTCTTCCTTGCTCTTCTTGCCGTAGGTGCGCAGGATGTCGCCACTGGCATTGTCCCGCAGCCATAGGTCGGGCACGCCGTCCTTGTTGAGGTCGCCGGGGGCGACGACGGTGAACTTGTCCCAATCGGTGCCGCCGACGAGAACGGGCGATTTGTCGTCCACCTTGCCGAAAATGCCGACGAAGTAGGCCCAGAGCTTGTTTCCCTGCTTGACGAGGACGTCCGGGACCCCGTCCTTGTTGAGGTCGCCGGGGGCGACGATCTGCTCGGCGTCGAACCAGTGGTTGTTCCCGGCCTCGGCCGTCATCTCGATGGGGTTGCCGACAGCGCCTTGGCCGTTGTTGCCGTACGTCCACAGTGTCTTGCGGCTCATGTTGGCCCGCTGCTCGAGTGCGATGAGGTCGTTGTACCCGTCGCCGTCCCAGTCACCCAGGGGGGCGACCTGGGCCCCGGCGAAGGACTTGCCGGAGCTGACCGTTGCGGAGAACTTGCCGTTTCCCTGCCCGGCGTAGGTCAGGAGGCTGCCGAAGAGGTCGCTGCTCCAGATGTCGCGGAAGCCGTCGCCGTTCACGTCGTGGGGCACATCCTCCTTTGCGGTGCGGGCGGCGTAGAACTGGTAGACGGTGGTGTCGGAGCGGTTGCCGGCAGCATCCTGGGTGAAGGCGTAGACGAAGTGCGGGCCGGCACCGGGCGGGGCGAGCTTCGCGGTGAACGAGGCACCGGCGGCAACGGTGGTGCTCTTCACCTCTGGGGCCCAGTCGGTGTAGTAGCCGTACCAGGTGACGTCCTTGACCCCGTTGGCGCTGAGGACGAAGTCCGCCTCCTGGCGGGCCTTACCAGTACCGTCGGGCCAGCCGTTCTTGCCGTCGGGGAAGACGGTCGAGGTGATCTTCGGTGCCTTCGCGGGTCGGCTGCGGTCGACGATGAACTTGCACGTCTGGGACCAGGCTGACTGGGCACCATCCTGGTCGGTCGTCCGCGCCTTCCACGTGTAGCTGCCATCCGGGAGTGAAGCGTCGGGGACGTTCCAGGTGGCGACCTTGCCGTTGTTGGCGGGGATGGTCTGGCTGGCCGCGGGGGTGCTCTGGCCGGTTTTGAAGATCTGGTACTCGGTGCTCAGGTTCCCCGAATCGCGGTCGGAGATCGTCGCGTAGAGGCTGATCGTGGTGTTGCCGATCGAGCCGCCCTCGACGCAGGGCACCCAGGGCGAGGTCCCTGGGTTGGACGGCGTGTTTGGCGGGTTGTTGTACTCGATCTCCAGCGTCATCGTCTTCGCGTCGAAGCGCTTCCAATGGAACTCGTCCGTCTCGTCCGAGGCGAACAGGCCCATGGTCACGCTCGACCAGTTGTTGGCCGCGGATTCCTTCACGGCCTCGGTGGCATTGAACTCCAGGTTCCCGGCCTCGCACTCGGCGCGCCCCTTGGCGTCCTTGACCGTGTCCAGCCAGCGACCTTTGCCGGGCTGGTTGTCCCACGTCGTCTTGGGCGAGATGGGGCCGGTGGTCCACAGCTCCACCGCGGTCTTGGTGCAGGACCAGGACCAGGTCTCCTTGATCCGGAACGTCGCCTTCGAAATCTGAGCGCCCTTGACGTCAGAGGTGTTGAGCTGGAAGTACGACCGCGAAAGCCCGTTCGTTTGAGACTCGTACCCGACCCGTACGTCCTCCTTGGTGTTCCAGTAGGAGTTGTACTTCCAGGTGCGGTAGGCCCACGCCCAGTTCTGCCGCTCACCCCAGGCCACCGACGGGTCGATATAGACGGGGTACTTGGTTGCGGCGCCCGTGAGCAGGGCCTGGTCGGGCTTGATCTCCAGCGTGCCATCCGCGACGGTGGTGGGCATCTGGGCGTTCTTCGCTCCGGACGGCGTCACGAAGACGTCCGAAGGGGTGGTGCCCGTCTCACCGTTGGCGCTGAGGGCTTGCGCACCCGCCGGCGCTTGAGGGGCGGCCCCCGTGGTGGTGGAGTCCCACATCACCGGGTTCGGCGAGGTGAAGACGATCTCACCGGCCGGGTTGGAGGCAGTCAGCAGACCCGTCGTCGCATCCTTGGTGACGTTGAGGCCTACGGTGTCCAGTTTGAACTTCAGCGTGGCGAGGTCGGGATGCTTCGCCGCGGCTGCGGTCTTGACGACCAGCAGCTGGGAGAATCCCTCGACCTCGGCCTTCAGCTGGAGGTCCACGTCGGGTAGGACGTTCGGGTACGTCGCAACATTCGCGGTCAGCGTCGGCTTCGGCAGCGCCGTGGGCCAGGTCAGCGACAGAGTCCGCCCGTTCCTCACCCCCGTCAGCAGCGGACCGGAGCCGCCGCCCGAGAAGGCGATCGAAACGGCAGACGCCTTCGGCGTCACCTTCCCATCCGCCGCGAACTGCAGCGTCGGATCGGTCGCCACCCAGCCGCCGGCATGCCGCACGCGCACCGTCGTCCCGTGCCGCTTGACCGACCACTTACCCGTTGGCAGCGCCCAGGTGTCCGAGGTCTCGGTCCGCGCGGACGTCAACTCGTAGGGCTGACCAGTCTCTTTAGCCTTGGCAAGTGCAAAGTCTGCTGCACTCATCGAGCCCTCGGCGACCGGATCGCCGGCGGCGGAAGCGGCCGCTGCGGGGTATAGAACACCGAGTCCGGTAGCGGTTATCGCGCCCGCCAATGCCACGGAAAGAAACCGTGAAAGCCCCCGCCCGCCCGGATAACCGGAATGGGCCTCTCTTATTTTCACGCAAGCTCCAACTGTCAGATTTCGCGGCGACTCTACGGGGTGCGTCGCCGCCTGAACACCCCTGACCAGCGGTTTTTGCGCCAATCTTAGGCTTGATGCCCCGTTTGTTCTGCAAGGACTATTTGTGGAAATTGATGGCCATCCGATGTGAACGGAGTCATCTGGCGGAGCATCGGGGCCGAATTTAGGCCTGTTAGTCTGCGTCTTAATTCTTCATGGAATGATGGGGTGGGGTGTGAGAAGATTTCGCATTCGAGGGCTTTCTGCGGCATTGGCCGCAGCCGTCCTCTCAGGAATGCTGCCCGGCGCAGCTGCCGTGGCAGACAGCAAATTTCGGCCATTGCTGCCGGAGCTCAATCAGCCAAAGGCTGTGCCGGTCACGCCGGTCCGCACGGGTGGGACAAAGAAGGCAGACGCGGCTGCCGCTCCCTGGAAGGCGCCGCAGATCTCCTGGCCGGCGGCCGGTTCGGCGGAGGTGGACCTGGCTTCGGACTCAGGTCCGGTCTGGAAGTCGTTCCTCTCGGGCGCCGCTCAGGCTCCCGCCGTCGGGTCGGGTTCGCAGCGAGCAGGCAAGCTCCCGGTCGCCGTGTACGTCGCGCCGGGCAAGGCGGCCGAGACGCCATCCAAGGTGAAGGTCTCCCTCACCAGCAAGGATGCGGCGCGCAAGGCGGGCGTCGACGGCGTGCTGTTGTCGGTGGGCCGTTCGGACGGTGTCGGGAAGGCCGCGTCGGCCCAGGTGGAGGTGGACTACGGCGCCTTCCGCGGCGCCTACGGCGGTGACTACGCGGCACGTCTCCACCTGGTTGAACTCCCGGCATGCGCGCTGACGACCCCGCAGCGTGCGGAATGCCGAACGCAGAACCCTCTGCCAACGCGCAACGACACCCGCTCAGGCACGCTCACCGCCCAGGTGAACACACCTGGAGCGGCCGTGCCGTCGGCGAACTCGGGCCGGGCAGCCATGTCCTCTGCTTCAGAGGCTGCCGGCATGACTGTGCTCGCAGCGACGGCGGGAGCGTCGGGTCCGACGGGTGACTACAAGGCGACCCCTCTGCAGCCCTCAGGCTCGTGGAGCGCAGGGGGCTCCTCCGGCGCCTTCTCATGGTCATACAACGTCGACGTGCCGACGGCTCCGGGCGGGCTCGACCCGAAGATCAGCCTGGGGTACAGCTCCCAGTCGGTTGACGGTCGCATGGCTGCCTCCAACAGCCAGGCCTCCTGGATCGGCGACGGCTGGTCGTGGGAGCCCGGATTCATCGAGCGCCGGTACAAGACCTGCAACGACGACAAGACGGGTAGCACCAACACCACCAGGGTCGGCGACCTGTGCTGGTTCACCGACAACGCCACACTGTCGCTGAACGGCAAGTCGACCGAGTTGGTTTACGAGAAGGACAAGGGCTGGCACCCGGCATCCGACTCCGGTGAGAAGGTCGAGAAACTGACCGGCGCCAACAACGGCGACAACGACGGTGAGCACTGGAAGATCACCACGACCGACGGGATGCAGTACTTCTTCGGTCTGAACCGGCTGCCGGGCTGGAAGGACACCTCGACGCCGACAACGAACTCCGCCTGGACCGTCCCGATCTTCGGCAACCAGACCGGCGAGCCTTGCTACAACGCCTCCTTCGCCAACGGCTGGTGCCAGCAAGCCTGGCGCTGGCAGCTCGACTACGTGGTTGCCCCCGGCGGCAGCGCGATGGCGTACTACTGGAAAGCGGAGACCAACAACTACGGTCGCAACGTGTCGGAGACCACCGGCAAGGCGACCGTGACCCAATACATCCGCGGTGGCTGGCTCGACCACATCGACTACGGCCTGCGCTCCGACGCGGTCTACACCGCCAAGGCCATGGGCCGCGTCACCTTCAATGTCGGCGAGCGCTGCCTGACCGGCTGCGGCACCTTCGACGAGACCAATGCGAAGAATTGGCCGGACTCCCCCTACGACCTGTTCTGCAAGGACGGGTCCACCGAGTGCAAGGACCAGTACTCGCCCACCTTCTGGTCAAGGGTCCGCCTGACCGGCATCAACACGGCCATCCTCACTGGCGGGGCCTACCAGGAAGTCGACTCCTGGAAACTGGACCAGGACTTCCCGCCCTCCGGCGACGGCATCTCCCGCGCGCTGTGGCTGAAGTCCATCACCCGTACCGGCAAGTCCGGTGCCGGCGCCGACATCACCCTCAAGCCCGTCACTTTCGCAGGTGAGCAGCGGCCCAACCGCGTCGACGCCACAGGTGACGGTCTCGCGCCGTTCATCCGACTGCGCATGTACCAAGTGACCACGGAGTCCGGCGGCACCATCGGTGTCACCTACTCGCAGCCCGACTGCACCGCCACGACCCTGCCCGCCGCGGACGCGACGAACACCACGCGCTGCTACCCGGTGAAGTGGGCATGGGAGGGCGACACCTCGAAGGTCGACTGGTTCAACACCTACGTCGCCACCCAGATCGTCGAGGGCGACAACCTCGCCGACTCCCCGGACAAGGTGACCTCGTACGCCTACGTCGGCGGAGCCGCCTGGGCCAAGAGCACGGACGAGCTCGCCAAGCCCGAAGACCGGGTCCACTCCGTCGCCCGCGGCTACGGCCAGGTGCAGACCCGCACCGGTGCTGGGGCCGACCCCAAGACGCTTTCCGAGACTCGCTACTTCCGCGGCCTCGACGGCCAAGAGGTCCGGGACTCCAACGGCGGGGTCGTGATCGACCGTGAGCAGTTCGCCGGCAGCCCGCGCGAGACCGTCACCTACAACGGCGACGACACGACCAAGCCCCTGACCGCTTCCTCCTTCACTCCTTGGCTCTCCGCGGCGGCCGCGACCAGGAAGCGCACCGACCTGCCGGACCTGGTGGCGGTCAAGACGGGCACGGAGAAGCAGTCCACCCGCACCACCGTCACAGGCGGCACCCGTACGGTCGAATCCGTCAACCACTTCGACGATTACGGCATGGTCGACTGGGTCTCCGAGTCCGGCGACACCGCCAAGACCGGCGACGAGAAGTGCACAACCACCACGTACGCCCGCAACACCGACAAGTGGATCCTCAACAAGGTCAGCCGCATCAAGGCCGTCGCCGTCCCCTGCGGGACCACTGCGAGCGAACCCGCCGACATCGTCAGCGACGTCCGCACGTCCTTCGACAACGCACCGCATGGCGTCCTCTCCGGCTCCGGCCTGGTGACGAAGGTCGAGAAGATCAACGGCAAGGGGGACGGATACGACGTCCAGGCGTCCGTACCGAGCACCTGTGGCACCGCGAAGAGCGAGCTCTGCTACGACATCTACGGCCGTCAGCTCGCCACCGCCGACCCGTACGGCAAGGTCAGCACGACCGCCTACACCCCGGCGACGGGCGAGCCGCCGACCTCGATGACGGTCACGAACCCTCTGGGCCACGTCAGTACATCCGAGGTCGACCCGCTGCGCTCACAACCCACGAAGGTCACCGACGCCAACGGCAAGGTGACCACCACGGCCTATGACGCCCTCGGCCGGCTGACGAAGGTCTGGCTCCCGAACTGGACGGTGACCGACAACCCGAACAACCCGAGCCGAGTCTTTGAGTACACAGTCAGCAACGACGGCCCCAACGTCGTCACCTCCAAGACGCTGACCCACGACTACCAATACTCCACCGTCCACTCCATCCAGGACGGCCTGCTGCGCGAGCGCCAGACGCAGATGCAGTCACCCGACCTGGCCGGCCGCCTCGTCACGGAAACGTTCTACGACACCCGTGGCCTGGCCTGGCGCAACTCCGGCAGCTACTACGCCGACGGTGCGCCCTCGCCCGTTCTGGTGACCGGCGCCGAGACCACCTACCCGTCGTCCACCGACACCCTCTACGACGGCGCCGGACGACCCACGGCGGTGATCGCAAAGAAGCTCGGCACCGAGACCAAGCGAACCACTACCACCTACACCGGCGACACGACCACAGTGGTCCCGCCAAAGGGCGGAGTGGCGACCACCGATGTCACCGACGCCCTCGGACGGACGGTGGAGCGCAAGCAATACACCGACGCGGCCCTCACCAAGTCACAGTCGACCTTGTACGGCTACAACAACGTGGGCCAGCTGAGTCAGGTCACCGACCCGGCGAGCGCCAAGTGGACGTACACCTACGACGTTCGCGGCCGCCAAATCGAATCGAACGACCCCGACAAGGGCATCAGCAAGACCGCCTACGACGGGGGAGACCGGGCAACCGACGCCACCGACGCACGTGGTATCACCCTGCACACCGACTACGACGACCTCGGCCGAACCATCGCAGTGAAGCAGGGCACTACGACCCTTACCGCACAGGTCTACGACACCGTGGCCAAGGGACAGCTGACGAAGTCGATCCGGTACGTCGAAGGCAAGGCGTTCGAGTCGGAAGTCCTCACCTACAACCACATCTACCAGCCGCTCGTCGCGAAGGTGACCATCCCGTCCACCCCTGACACGGGGGCGCTGGCCGGCACCTACCAGTGGACGAGCACCTACAACATCACCGGTCAGCTCCTGACGACCGAGCACCCGGCCATGGGCGGTCTCCCAGCCGAAACGGTCGGAAGCACCTACAAGTCGGTCTCCGGCTTGCTCAACAGCATGGGCGCCGGCACCAGCCGCCTCGTCTCAGCGATGACCTACGACCACTACGGCCGCAACACCCGCCAGGAATTGGGAGCGCCCCGCCAACGCTTGTATCGCTCGGCCGAGTACGACGACCACACTGGCGCCGTCACCCGCTCGTACACCGACCGCGACCTCGCGCCGCAGCGAATCGAGGACACCAAGTACGGATACAACCTGGTCGGCAGCATCACGTCCATCGCGACTGCCTACGGCGAGGACACCCTCCGTACCACGGACACCCAGTGCGTCAACCTCGACGCCCTGAACCGCATCACGCAGGCCTGGACGAACAAGGGCGTGACCTGCGCCGCAACGCCCTCCGCCACCGTGATAGGCGGCGAGGATCCGTACTGGACCACGTACACCTACGACGCGGTCGGCAACCGCAAGTCCGAAACCAAACACAAGACGGCCTCGGGCCCGACCGCCGACATCATCCGTACATACACGGCGCCTACGGCCGGCAAGCACAACCTGCCCAAGGTCACGCAGGCCGGTGTCGACCCGCATGACGAGGTGTTCACTTACGACGCCACGGGCAACACCAAGACCCGCAAGACCAGCGCGAGCGCCGAGACCCAGTACCTCGACTGGGATGTGGAAGGCCACCTGAAGACCCTCAACCAGGGCACCTCCAGCAGCTCGTTCCTCTACGACACCGCCGGCCAGCGCCTGCTCCGGAAGGACTCCAAGAGCACCACGCTCTACCTGCCGGGTGGTAACGAGCTGCGCCTGGACAAGACCGGCTCCATCACGGGTACGCGCTACTACTCCAACGTGGCCATGCGGGAGAGCGGCAAGCTGACCTTCCTCCTCTCCGACCACCACGGCACCGGCACCACCCAGGTCACCGCAGACGCCGCCCAGACCGTCACCCGCCGCAAGACGGGCATCTTCGGCGACGACCGCGGCCCCCAGCCGTCGGCATGGGCCGGAGACAAGGGCTTCGTCGGCGGCACGAAGGATGTCGACAGCGGCCTCACCCACCTGGGCGCCCGTGAGTACGACCCGACCATCGGCCGCTTCATCTCGATCGACCCGATCATGGATCTGTCGAACTCGCAGCAGATGCACGGATACGTGTACTCCAGCAACAACCCGGTCTCCCTGACCGATCCCTCGGGCCTCATCGAGAGCGACTGCTACCACGGTCATTGCGGAGGCCACTACGACCCCCGCGACGACGATGCACCCGACGAGGATCGGCCCGTCCCGATCTGGGGTGACTACAACAGCGAATACGACGAAGAGGACACCGTCGACGTCGTACTACGGAACAACAAGGGCGGTACGGTCGACCTCCCGAAAGAGAACACGCAGAAATTCATCGAACTCTACCGGTCGGAATACTTCAAACTGGTGAAGAGTCACGGTGAGTATGATCCGGAATACGACTGGTCGTGGAAGACCTCAGCCCTGCTCAGCGCATGCCAGAAGATGTCGCGCAAGGGCTGCAATCCTGAAGACTATCTCGGTGACTATCTCGGAGTTGGCTCGCAAGAGGTAGGCCTGTATTCCAATGAAGGCGGCATCGGCTTCTACGGATTCGAAAACGGAAAGCTCGTAGCCAAGAAGAGGCCCCAGAATGGTACCGGCTGCCAGTGCTTCCTTGCCGGCACGGAAGTCTTGATGGGTGACGGTACCGTCAAGAAAATAGAAGAAATCAAACTCGGTGACGAAGTCCTAGCCACCGACCCGCGCTCCGGTGAAACCTCCAGGCGCCCGGTCTCCCGCCTGATCGTCACCAACGACGACAAGAACTTCAACAAGCTGGAGATCGCGACAGCCGCCGGTATCGAAGAGCTGACGGCAACCCATGAGCACCCGTTCTGGTCGCCTTCGCAGCAGGCATGGGTCGAAGCGGCAGAGCTCGCCCCGGGAATGACCCTGCGCACCAGCGCAGGCGACACGGTCATCATCGTCTCGAACAAGCCGTACACCGAGCATGCCACCACGTACAACCTCACAATCGACGACTTCCACACGTACTATGTGCTGGCGGGCGAGACACCCGTACTCGTTCACAACAGCAACTGTGTAGGAGTAAGTCTCTCGGGTGCCCGGCAGGTCAGTGGGCGTTTCCCTGAGACTGCCGGTCCTGGTGAGACCCTGTTTCGGCAGCAACAGGATGGGACAGTTACCGCGTACGCGAGGTATGACGCGGACGGGGCAATTGCGCAACGAGCCGACTTGCTTCCCACATCGAAGGCGCATGCGGGCATACCGGCGCCACACATTCTCGATATGGAAAAACATACAAACCCAAATACGGGGCAGGTTTTCCGCAGCTGGGCAAAATACCCGCGGCCGCTACGCCCGGAAGAGGAGCTATGCGGATGTCGGTAGAGTGCATACTCTGAGCAAAATGGGTCGTCGATCGATCCTGTAAGGTAATTAGAACAGCAGTCTTGGGTGCTCGTCAGATTTACGGCGGGCACCCAAGTATTTCTGCGCCGCAGGGCTTAGGTTTTCTATCAAGCGTCCCAGAGGGGAGTTATTGTGGTGGACGATCCAATGGAGTACTCGAGAATCAGAGCGTGGGTGGACGAGTGGGGCGGGCGCGTCGACTATGTCGATTATGTGAAACGCAATGGAGATTTGGGTGTTCTTGTAGCGTTTTCTCGGATCTTGTGGCCTCGCTTTATCGAGGTGGGGGACTGTGTGTTGTGGGATCGTGTGTATGAGGAGTCAAATTTTAACCTTTGGCGCGACAGCCTCTCCGGTGATACGCGAAAGATCGAGGCGACGCTCAATCAATTGAGAGTTTGGCAGATTGTCGAATCTGAGGACGTGGGTGACGACAGGGAGGCGATGGAGTTTCTCGCGGCGTGCATTGTGAAATCTTGGAAAAGTGCACTTCGTGCAAAATTCCCTGGCCGCAGTTTCGACGTGCGAATCCTGGATTCCGAGGACGGCCCTATCGTCACTTTTTCTGTCGATTCGAAATAGATGCAATTTGGATGTGACCCAGGCAAGTCTTTCTGCGAAGAGACATTGAGGCGGGCGGGTATGAGGCTTCCCTACGCCAACTGAGTAGATGTGGATTGCAGTTTCGCTGGCGGGTGGAAGGGCGAAGCATAGGCTCGGCGATCAACTCGCAGCGACTCGATTTGGTCGCGATGGCAAATCTGAAGCTCCGTCAGTGTGACTGGTGGGGCATCAGTGGTGCGTTTGTGCGCCCCAGGACCGCGAAGACGCCGCGGGCGGGTTCGCCGTCCGGGGTGTGCCACGGGGCCGTGACGCGGGCGGGGGCGTCCGGGGTCGCGGGGGAGTCCGCGCGGAGGACGCGGGTCACCGTCACGGCGGGCTCGGCGTCCGCGGGCAGGTGCGCGCCCTCGACGGTGACCGTGGGGTCCGGGGCGTCGCTCTCGCTCTGCATCTGCGGGATCGCCTCGCCCCGCAGCAGTGCGCGGAGTTGGGCCAGCAGGACCGGGTCCCGGGTGCCGTCGTACACCCAGCGGGTGCCCAGTACGCCGTGCTCCGAGGTGCCGACGAGGGCGTGCTCGGCGCCGGCCGGCGGGGCGCCGCGGTAGGTCAGGGGGACGTGGTAGGTCACTCCGTCCGCCGTGTCGGTGACCACCATGAACTCGATGCCCACCTCGCCCTCGGGGTCGTCGAGCCGGAAGCCGCCCGCCTTGGCCAGCTCCGGGGCCCGCCCGGGCCGCCCCTCGTACCAGGGCTGCGACGGGAGCCACGACGCCACGAGTTCCAGCTTGCCGGGGGTCATGGTGGTGCGGTGGACGACGGCCATGCGGACGGGCCTCCAGGGGCGGGAGTTGCGAACGGTTCCTCGAAGCCTAGGCTCCACCGGTCGCGCGTTCCACTGATCTTTTCCGCATACGGGGAGCAAGCCGCCTCCACATCCCTACGATGGGGCTCCTCTTTCGGGATGCGGGTGAGAGATGACGATGAACAGTGCCGACCGCCGCCGTGTCTGGCTCGCGGCGCTTGCGACCCTTACCGCGATCGCCGGGGTGCTGGCCACGTTGTGGGCCACGGACACCATCGGTGGAGACAAGAACGAATGCAGGAACCACGCCGTGTGCGGCCGCGACAACCGGATCAATTCCGACAACGGTTCGAACGCGTCGACGGGAGAAGCCGGCAGATGAAGTCGTACAGCACCGTCGCCGCGCTGGCCCTGTGCGGCGGTTTCCTGTTGCTGGGCTGTTCCACGAACGAGTGCTCCGCCGGGTCGGTGTGCGGAAACAGCAACGCGATCGGCCCGACCCCGACCGGTGACTCCAAAGCTTCGGACACCGCGCCGCTGGCGTTCACCGTGGACGAGGTGAACCCTTGGGACAGCTGCGACGGTGGCGCCGGGATGGTCTTCCTGAAGCCGCCCGCACTGGATGAAGCGGCAGCCGAACTCGGCCGCAACCAGGCCGTCACCACTGCGGATGAGTCGGTGGCTTTCTGGAAGAGGCTGGAGGCGTTCGGCAACGACCACGAGGCGGTCGCCGCCGACTACGCGATCATTCACCTCAGCGTGCAGGGAAAGTCGGCACGCGCCGTCACGGTGAAGAACATCGCCGTCAAGCCGCAGGAGACCCGGCCGCTTCCGAAGTCCAGCCTGCGTCTGAGGTATGCCGGGGGCTGCGGTGACGCCAACATGAGCCGGTTCGCGGCGAATCTCGACAAGAAGACTCCCGCTCTCGAGTTCAAGGACGGCCAGAACGATCAGGGGAAGATGCGCGCTCGCGGTTTCCCCGTCCAGGTGTCCGAGAGCGACACCGAGAACTTCGTCATCGTTCCCTTCACCTCGGCCGGCGTGCACCGGTTCACGCTCTCGATCGAATGGTCGAGCGACGGCGTGTCCGGAACGACCGAGGTGAGGAGGAACGACAAGAAGGAGTTCGCGGTGGCCTCGGGCAACGGCGGGCCGCAGTACTTCTACGCGCAAGACGGCAAGTTCAACCCCCTCACCGGCCGGATGAATCCGGACGACCCCTTCGCGAACTGACTGCCGCTGTTACTCCGCCGAGCCCCGCAGCGTCCGGGCGTACGTCAGGAACGCCGCCAACGCGAGATCGAAGGCCGCGTCCGCGCGGCCCGGGCCCACCGTTGCCAGGGCGGCGGCCAGCAGCGGGGTCTCCGCCGACGGCTCCCACATGGCCTCCGGGGCCGCCAGGTCCAGGGCCGAGCCCAGCACCAGGTTCTCCAGCGCCGTCAGCAGCGGCATCACCAGGCCGCCCGCGAAGCCCGCCGCCAGGAGGAGGGCCACCGCGCGCTCGTAGTGCGCGAGCACCCGCGGGGCCCGGACCGGTGTGGTCATCAGCAGCGGGATGGCCCGCGGGTAGGCGGCGAAGGCGGCCCGGTAGGAGCGCGCCCACTCCTCCAGGGCCCGGTCCCAGGGCTCCAGGGCCAGGGCCTCGTCGGTGATCCGCTCGCACACGAGCTCCCGTATCAGCTCCACCACCCCCGCCCGGCCGTCCACGTGGTGATACACCGACCCGGTCTGCACGCCGAGCGCCCGGGCGATCTGCGGAACGCTGAACTCTCCGTGCTCCGCGACCAGTTGCAGGGCGGTCGTGGCGATGCGCTCCCGGTCAAGGAGCGGGGTGCGCGGCCGTGCCATCGGTGTTCTCCCGCCGTCAGGTCTTCCCGTATCCCAAAACCGGAGGCTACATTGCCGCAAACCGAAAGCCTTTAGGTTTTCTTCCCCCCGCAGCCTGCCGTTCGCAGAAGGGTGCCGCCCCATGCCCCAAACGCCAGCGCCACCACCCGCGCTCCGCCGCGCGGCGCTCGGTACCGCCGACATCTCCTTCTTCGTCGTCTCCGCCGCCGCCCCCCTCACCGTCATGGCCGGCGTCGCCCCCGTCGCCATCCTCCTCGGCGGCATCGGCGCCCCCGCCGGATACCTCCTCGCCGGCATCACCCTCGCCGTCTTCGCCGTCGGCTTCACGACCATGAGCCGCCACGTCCGCAGCGGCGGCGCCTTCTACGCCTACATCACCCGCGGCCTCGGCAAGCGCGTCGGCATCGGCGCCGCCCTGCTCGCCCTCGTCGGCTACAACGGCATGGAGATCGGCGTCTACGGCCTCCTCGGCACCACCACCGCCGACACCGCGCACGCACTCTGGAGCCTCGACGTCCCCTGGCTCCCCGTCTCCCTCGCCGGCCTCGCCCTCATCTGGTACGGCGGCTTCCGCTCCATCGACTTCGGCGCCAAGCTGCTCGGCGTCCTCCTCGTCGCCGAGACCGGGATACTCGTCCTGCTGGCAGGAGGGGTGCTCCTCAAGGGTGGCGCCCACGGGCTCTCCCTCGGGTCCTTCGCCCCCGGCGCGGTCCTCGTCCCCGGCACCGCCGCCGTCCTGGCCTTCGCGTTCGCCGCCTTCACCGGTTTCGAGTCCACCGTCATCTACCGCCGTGAGGCCCGCGACCCCGACCGGACCATCCCGCGCGCCACCTACATCGCCGTCGCCTTCCTCGGCCTCTTCTACGCCTTCATCGTCTGGACCGTCATCCAGGCCTTCGGAGCCGAGGAGGTGATCACCGCTGCCACCGAGGACCCCGGCGGCCTCTTCTTCGCCGCGATCACCACCTACGTCGGCCCCTGGGCGGCCGACCTGATGCACGTCTTCATCGTCACCAGCGTCATCGCCTCCCTCCTCGCCTTCCACAACGCCATCAACCGCTACGCCCTCGCCCTCTCCGAGGAGGGCGTCCTGCCCGCCGCCCTCGGCCGCGTCCACCCCCGCCACCGCTCCCCGTACCTCGCCGGAGCCGCGCAGACCGCCCTCGGCGCCGTCGTCGTCCTCGGCTTCGCCCTCGCGGGCGCCGACCCGTACCAGCAGCTCCTCCTGTGGGTGAACACCCCCGGCATGATCGGCCTCATGGCCCTGATGCTGCTGGCGGCGATCGCCGTACCCGCCTACTTCCGGCGTCTCGCGCACGCGGAAGGCCCCTGGCGGACGGTGATCGCACCCGTGGCCGCCGCCGTCCTGCTCGCCGTGGCGATCTTGCTGGTCGTCTCCAAGGTGGACCTCTTCACCATGGCCTCCACCACCGTCAACACCGTCCTCATCGCGCTCGTCCCCGCCGTCTTCCTCGCCGGCCTCGGCCTCGCCCAGCGGCTGAAGACCCGCCGCCCCGAGGTCTACGCCCGCTTCGCCGAAGAACCCGACACCGCTCCCGAAGGGGAAGGAACCCCGTGCCCGCTCCCGACACCGTCCTCACCGGCGCCCGCGTCCGCACCCTCGACCCCGGCCGCCCCGAGGCCCGCGCCGTAGCCGTCCGCGACGGCGAGATCGTCGCCGTCGGCGACGAGGCCGACGTACGCGACTGGCGCGGACCCGGCACCGAGGTGATCGAACTCCACGGCGCCACCCTCACCCCCGGCCTCACCGACGCCCACAGCCACCCCGTCTGGGGCATCGAGATGGCAGAAGGCACCGACCTCTCCGCCGTCCGCGACCTCGACCAGCTGCGCGCCGCCCTGCGCACCGCGGACCGCGGCCCCGGCGGCTGGGTCACCGGCCACGGCCTCGACCACAACGCCTTCGGCGGCCGCCCCGTCCACCGCGCCCTGGTGGAGGAGGCCCTGGCCGGCGCCCCCGCCTTCCTGCGCCTCTACGACGGCCACTCCGCGCTCGTCAGCGGCGCGGCCCTGGCCGCCGCCGGGATCACCGGCCCCCGCGCCTTCGCCCAGCGCTCCGAGATCGTCTGCGACGCCGACGGCCGGCCCACCGGCCACCTCGTCGAACACGCCGCGATGGCCCTCGTCGGCGCCCTCGTACCGAAGCCCTCGTACGCCGAGCGCCGCACCCGCCTCGTCGAACTGCTCGGCTCCATGGCCGCCACCGGCCTCACCGGCGCCCACGTCATGGACCTCGGCGACGGGGACGTACCGGCCCTCCTCGCCACCGTCGAGTACGAGGGCGACCTGCCGCTTCGGCTGCGCCTGGCCCCCTGGTGCATGCCGGGGGCCACCGACGAGGACCTCGCCGAGCTGATCGCCCTCCAGGGCAAGCGGGGCCGCCACTGGCAGGTCGGCGGCGTGAAGTTCTTCATGGACGGCACCGTCGAGGGCGGCACCGCGTGGCTGGAGCACGCCGACTGCCACGGCCAGGGCACCGACGCCTTCTGGCCCGACCCCGAGGCCTACGCCCGGGCCGTACGGGTCCTGGACGCGGCCGGGGTGCGCACCGCGACCCACGCCATCGGCGACGCGGCCGTCCGCCACGTCCTGGACACGGTGGCGTCCCTCGGCGGGCAGGCCCGGATGCGGCACCGGATCGAGCACATCGAAACGGTCCCCGACGACCAGCTGAAGCGGTTCGCGGAGCTCGGGGTGATCGCCTCCATGCAGCCGCCGCACACCGCGTACACCCGCGCCGACCACAGCGACGAGTGGTCGAAGCGGCTGGGCGGGGACCGGGCGGGCCGGGCCTGGCGCTGCCGGGACCTGCGCGACGCGGGAGCCGTCCTCGCGCTCGGCTCGGACTGGCCCATCGCCCACCACGACGCCCGCCAGGTGCTGGTCACCGCCCGCAGCCCGCTGGGCGCGGCCTCGGCCGGCCGCGCCCTGACCGGGCTGATGGCCCTGGAGGGCATGACCTCGCACGCGGCGCTCGCGGCCGGGGAGCAGTCGGTGGCGGGCCGGATCGCGCCCGGCTGCCGGGCGGATCTGACGGCCTTCGCCCTCGACCCGGTCACGGCCCCGCCGGACGAACTGGCCGGGGCGCCGGTCCGCCTCACGATGTCGGGCGGCCGCGTCACGCACCGGGACGGTGGCCTCTAGGACCGGGTCCGGGGGCAGGCGGCCCGGGCCCGCGGGTCCGGGCGGTCGCCTCCCGCTAGCGGCGGAAGCGGTTCAGCGCGGTGGAGAGCGGGTGCGGCCCGCTGTGCACCGGGTGGCGCGGCAGCCGGTGCGGGAGCGAGCCGTACCAGGCCCGCGAGACGGTGTAGCCGAAGGCCAGGCAGAGCATGCCGCCCACGGCGTCGAGCCAGAAGTGGTTGGCGGTGGCCACGATGACGACGAGGGTCGCCGTCGGGTAGAGCAGGCCCAGGATCCGGGCCCACGGGGCGGAGGCGACCGCGAAGATCGTCAGCCCGCACCAGAGCGACCACCCTATGTGCATCGAGGGCATCGCGGCGTACTGGTTCGACATGTGCTTGAGGTTCCCGGAGGCCATGGAGCCCCAGGTGTGGTGGACCAGCACGGTGTCGACGAAGCTCTGCCCGTTCATCAGCCGGGGCGGCGCGAGCGGGTAGAAGTAGTAGCCGACCAGGGCCACGCCCGTGGTGGCGAAGAGCACGAGACGGGTGGGCGCGTAACGCCCGGGATGGAAACGGTAGATCCACACCAGTACGCCGATGGTCACGATGAAGTGGAGCGTGGCGTAGTAGTAGTTCATGCCCACGATCAGCCAGGTCACCGAGTTGACGGCGTGGTTGACCGACTGCTCGACGGCGATGCCGAGGGTGCGCTCGACGCCCCAGATCCAGTCGGCGTTCGCGAGGGCGGCCGCCTTCTGCTCCGGGACCGCGTTGCGGATCAGCGAGTAGGTCCAGTAGCTGACCGCGATGAGCGCGATCTCGAACCAGATGCGCGGCCGGCGCGGGGACCGCAGCCGGCCGAGCAGGGTGCGCTCGGACCCCGGGCGGGCCTCGTTCTCGGTCACCGTGGGTGACGAGACATCCGTCCGGGTTTCCAGTGTCTTCACGCTCGCTTCACCCATGGGATAGGAGTCTGCCAGATACGATCTCGCCTCCGATCATCCCTCGGGACGGTCTTCGGCGCAGCCGCTCAGCCCTGGGGACGACCCGTGGCCCTTACGTCCTTCACGCCCTTTACGTCCTTCTCCGCTGCCCGGGACCGGACGCCGTGGAGCCGCGGACGACCAGCTCGGGCAGGAAGACGAACTCGCTGTGCGGGGCGGGCGTACCGCCGATCTCCTCCAGCAGGGTCCGGACCGCCGCCTGCCCCATGGCCAGTACGGGCTGCCGGATCGTGGTCAGCGGCGGATCGGTGAACGCTATGAGCGGGGAGTCGTCGAAGCCGACCACCGACACGTCCTGCGGCACCTTCAGCCCCTGCTGCCGGGCGGCCCGGATCGCGCCGAGCGCCATCATGTCGCTCGCGCACACCACCGCCGTGCAGCCGCGCGCGATCAGCGCGGCCGCGGCGGCCTGGCCGCCCTCCAGCGTGTAGAGGGAGTGCTGGATCAGCTCCTCGGTCCGGGCCTCGTCGAGCCCGAGCCGCTCCTTCATCGCGCTGCGGAAGCCCTCGATCTTGCGGAGCACCGGGACGAACCGCTTCGGCCCGACCGCGAGCCCGATCCGGGTGTGCCCGAGCGCGGTGAGGTGGGTGACGGCGAGGTGCATCGCGGCCCGGTCGTCGGGCGAGACGAAGGGGGCCTGCACCTTGTCGGAGAACCCGTTGATGAGGACGTACGGAACGCCCTGCCCGCGGAGTTGGTCGTAGCGGCCCATGTCGGCCGTGGTGTCGGCGTGCAGTCCGGAGACGAAGATGATCCCGGAGACCCCGCGGTCGACGAGCATCTCGGTCAGCTCGTCCTCGGTGGACCCGCCGGGGGTCTGCGTGGCCAGCACCGGCGTGTAGCCCTGGCGGGTCAGCGCCTGGCCGATGACCTGGGCGAGCGCCGGGAAGATGGGGTTGTCCAGCTCGGGGGTTATCAGTCCGACGAGCCCGGCACTGCGCTGGCGGAGCCGTACGGGGCGCTCGTAGCCGAGCACGTCGAGCGCGGCCAGCACGGACTCGCGGGTGCCCGCGGCCACACCGGGCTTGCCGTTGAGCACGCGGCTGACTGTGGCTTCGCTGACCCCCGCCTGGGCTGCGATGTCGGCTAGCCGTGCGGTCACGGGATGGGACTGTACCGGCCGCCACGTCAAAATGCCCACCACGTGCACGAATCCGGGGGAAGCCGGACGGTACGGCCGTCCGTCTCCACGGGGGAGCTGGAGAGCACGGGGCGCCCGGGTGCGGGCAGTTCGACCGGGGTGGGGCGGCTGTTGAGGGTGCAGGCGAAGCCGGGGCGGGTGAAGAGGAGGACCCCTTCGGGGGCCGGCAGCCAGTGCATCCCGGAGGGGTGCGGGGCCTCGGCCCCGGGGTCGCCGCAGGCGGCGGCTTCGCCCCAGGCGCGGGCGGGGTCGAACTGGTCCGACGCCGGACGGCCCCGGCCCGCCTCGGGCGCGCCCAGGCCCGGCAGGGCGCGGCGCAGTTCCAGGGCCGCGCGGTAGAGCTCCAGGGTGGAGTGCGGGTCGCCGGTCTGGGCGGCCACGCTGAGCCCGCCCCAGCCGGCGGGCTGCGGCAGCCAGCTCCCGGCCGGCCCGAACCCGTAGGGCGGCTCCGACCCGGACCAGGGCAGCGGCACCCGGCACCCGTCGCGCAGCCCGTCCTGCCCCTCGGCCTCCGGCCCGGCCGCGGCACCGGCATGGGTCCCGGCATGGGTCCCGGCGGGGGTCCCGGCCCCGTCGGTGGTCCGGGCCCGTGGCGCGGCTCCGCCCGGCGCGGGCCCGGCGGCCGGCTCGGCCCCGGAGACCTGCTGACGGCGCCCGCGGCGGAAGGCCGGGTCCTGGCGGGCCTCGTCCGGGAGGTCGACGACCTCCGGCAGGCCCAGCTCCTCGCCCTGGTAGACGTACGCCGATCCGGGCAGGGCCAGCATCAGCAGGGCCGCGGCCCGGGCGCGGGCCAGCCCGCGGGCCCCGCCCCCGTACCGCGTCACGTGCCGTACGACGTCGTGGTTGGACAGCACCCACGTGGTCGGCGCGCCCACCGAGGCGGTGGCGGCCAGGGACTCGTCGATGACGGTCCGCATGGCGGCGGTGTCCCACGGGCAGTTCAGGAAGCGGAAGTTGAAGGCCTGGTGCAGTTCGTCGGGGCGGACGTAGAGGGCGAGCCGCTCGGAGGTCGGGGCCCAGGCCTCGGCGACGCCGATGCGCTGCCCCGGGTAGGAGTCCAGGAGCCGGCGCCAGGAGCGGTGGATCTCGTGGACCGCGTCCTGGTCGAAGAAGGGGAGCGGCTCGGTGCCGATGAGGGTGGCCTGGGCGCCGCGGCCGATGTCGGGCAGGCCGGGGGCCTTGGCCATGCCGTGGGCGACGTCGACGCGGAAGCCGTCGACGCCGAGGTCGAGCCAGAAGCGCAGCACGGAGGAGAACTCGGCGGCGACCTCGGGCCGGCCCCAGTCCAGGTCGGGCTGCTCGGGCGCGAAGAGGTGGAGGTACCACTCGCCGTCGGCGACCCGGGTCCAGGCGGGGCCGCCGAAGACCGACTCCCAGTCGTTCGGCGGGAGCTCCCCGGCCGCGCCCCGTCCCGGGCGGAAGAGGTAGCGCGCGCGGGCCCCCGGCTCCCCGGCGAGGGCGGCGCGGAACCACGGGTGCTGCTCGGAGGTGTGGTTCGGCACCACGTCCACGATGACCCGCAGCCCCAGCGCGTGCGCGGCCCGGACGAGCTCGTCGGCGTCGGAGAGGTCCCCGAAGAGCGGGTCGACGGCCCGGTAGTCGGCGACGTCGTAGCCGCCGTCCGCCTGCGGGGAGACGTAGAAGGGGGTGAGCCACACGGCGTCGACCCCGAGGCGGGCCAGGTGGGGGAGGCGCTCGCGGACCCCGCGCAGGTCCCCGACGCCGTCGCCGTCGCTGTCGGCGAAGGACCGGACGTACACCTGGTAGATGACGGCATCGCGCCACCAGCCACCGCTCGCCGTGGCATTGCTGGAAGAGCTTGCAAGCTGGACGGCCGTCGACTCGTGGGTCATATCGGGGTCAACGCGAGTACACGCCCCCTGGTTGCGGGCCCGGACAGTCGAAGGTGACTCGAACTAACAGCAAGCTGCGGCAACCGTCCGGACACACGGATGTAACGATCAGCTTCTCTTGCAGAAAATTGCCGCAAGCTCTTTCGGTCGGCTTTCAGTCTTGTTACGTTCCTGGCAACTCGGGACCGCGAGGGCGCGGCCGGGATCATCGAAGGAGTTCATATGCGGCGTGGCATAGCGGCCACCGCGCTGGTCGCGACCCTGGCGCTCGCGGCAACGGCTTGCGGCGGTGACACCAAGGGCGACGGTGGCGAGACCAAGGCCGGCGGCGAGCTGTCCGGCACGGTCACGTGGTGGGACACCTCGAACGAGGCCGAGAAGGCCAGCTTCCAGAAGATCGCCGAGGCGTTCACCGCGAAGCACCCGAAGGTGACCGTCAAGTACGTCAACGTCCCGTACGGCGACGCGCAGAACAAGGTCAAGAACGCCTTCAGCAGCGGTTCCGACGCCCCCGACGTGATCCGCGCCGACGTCGGCTGGGTCGCGGACTTCGCCTCCCTCCAGTACCTCGACGAGGTACCGGCCGAGACGGCCAAGAAGGTCGACGCCGAGTTCCTCGCGCAGGCCGCGGCCAGCGGCAAGTACGAGGGCAAGACCTACGCCGTGCCGCAGGTCATCGACACCCTCGGCCTCTTCTACAACAAGAAGATGCTCGCCGACGCCGGCGTCCAGCCCCCCAAGACCCTGGAGGAGCTGAAGACGGCCGCCGCGGCGATCAAGGCGAAGAGCGGCAAGGCCGGCCTCTACCTGCGCGGCGACGACTCCTACTGGTTCCTCCCGCTGATCTACGGCGAGGGCGGCGACCTGGTCGACGCGAAGAACAAGACCGTCACCGTCGACAACGCGGCCGGCGTCAAGGCGTTCAAGACCGCCCGCGACCTGGTCACCTCGGGCGCGGCGATCACCAACGCCACCGACGGCTGGACCAACATGCAGACCGCCTTCAAGTCGGGCGAGGCCGCCATGATGATCAACGGCCCGTGGGCGGTCGCCGACAGCTACGCCGGTGACCAGTTCAAGGACAAGGCCAACCTCGGCATCGCCCCCGTCCCGGCCGGCTCGGTCAAGGCGGGCGCCCCGCAGGGCGGCCACGACCTCGCCGTCTACGCCGGCTCCAAGAACCGCGACGCCGCGCACGCCTTCGTCGAGTACATGACCTCGCAGGAGGTCCAGGTGCAGACGGCCAAGGAGCTGAGCGTGCTCCCCACCCGCACCGCCGCCTACGAACAGCCCGACGTCAAGGGCAACGAGATGGTCCAGTTCTTCAAGCCGGCCGTGGACAAGGCCGTCGAGCGCGCCTGGATCCCGGAGAACGGCTCCCTCTTCGAGCCGCTGAAGGTCGAATACACCAAGGCGATCACCGGGGCCTCCAGCCCCGAGGACGCCGCCAAGTCGGCCGGTGTCGAGTTCCGCAAGATCCTCAAGGGCTGGAAGTAACGAAACCATGGCTGCTCACACCAGCCAGTCGGTGGCGAAGGCCGCGGGAGACGACGACAGCGTCGCCTCCCGCGGCCGGAGCCGCAGGACTGACAGCCGGAACACGGGTGGACTGAGGCGTGCCCTCGCCACCCACTGGTACGCCTGGGCCATGGTCGCCCCGGTGGTGCTCGTCCTCGGCGTGATCATCGGCTGGCCGCTCGTCAAGGGCGTCTACCTGTCGCTGACCGACGCCAACGAGCGCAACGTCTCCCGGACCATCGGCGCCCGCCACATCGAGGCCACGTACGAGTTCGTCGGACTCGACAACTACGCTGCCGTCCTCAGCGACCCGGTGTTCCTGCAGCGGCTGGTGTGGACGGTGCTGTGGACCGTCGGATGCGTGTCGATCACCTTCACGCTCGGCCTGCTCCTCGCCAACATGCTCAACCGGGACTTCAAGGGCCGCGCCGCCTACCGGATGGCGCTCATCCTGCCCTGGGCCGTCCCCGGCTTCGTCTCCGTCTTCGCCTGGCGGTTCCTCTTCAACCGCGACAACGGCATCCTCAACAAGCTCCTCGACGGCGGCGGCATCGCGGCCGTCCCGTGGCTCGACGACCCGACCTGGGCCAAGTTCTCGGTCATCGCCGTCAACGTCTGGCTCGGCGTCCCCTTCATGATGGTCGCCCTGCTCGGCGGACTGCAGTCGATCCCCGGCGAGCTCTACGAGGCCGCCGAGATGGACGGGGCCTCCGCCTGGCAGCGGTTCCGCCACATCACCCTGCCCGGCCTGCGCGCGGTCAGCATGACGGTGATCCTGCTCTCCACCATCTGGACCTTCAACATGTTCCCGGTGATCTTCCTGCTCACCCGCGGCGGACCCGGGGACTCCACCGAGATCCTGGTGACCCAGGCCTTCCGCGAGGCGTTCATCACGAGCCCGCGCGACTTCGCCGCCTCCGCCACCTGGGGCGTGCTGATCCTCCTGCTGCTCATGATCTTCGCGCTGGTCTACCGGCGCTCGCTGCGCAAGCAGGGAGAGGTGTGGTGACCATGACCACGAAACCCACCGCCGTCCGCGGCCGGGGCCACCGGAGCCCGCTCGCGTCCGTAGGCCTGCACGCCACGCTCGTCGTCGCGTCCGTCATCGCCGTCTTCCCGGTGCTGTGGATCCTGCTGACCTCGCTCAAGCCCGCGCAGCACGCGATCACCACCGACTTCGTCAAGGAACCGAGCCTCGGCAACTACCGGTACCTGCTGGAGTCGAGCCACTTCCTCAGCTGGTTCGGCAACTCGGTCCTCGTCGCCGGCGTCACCACGGTCCTCGGCGTGTTCATCGCCGCCACCACCGGATACGCCGTCAGCCGCTTCAAGTTCCCCGGAATGAAGCCGCTGATGTGGACCCTGCTCATCACGCAGATGTTCCCGATGGCCATCCTCATCGTCCCGCTCTACAACCTGATGGGCGACCTCGGGCTGCTCAACCAGCCGGTCGGCCTGATCATCACCTACCTCACCATCGCCGTGCCGTTCTGCGCCTGGATGATGAAGGGCTTCTTCGACACCATCCCGGTGGAGATCGACGAATCGGGCCGCGTCGACGGCCTCAACCCCTTCGGCACCTTCTGGCGGCTCATCCTGCCGCTCGCCAAGCCCGGCCTCGCCGTCACCGGCTTCTACGCCTTCATCACCGCATGGGGCGAAGTCGCGTACGCCTCCGCCTTCATGGTCGGCGAGGAGAACCTCACCCTGGCCGGCGGGCTCCAGACCTTCGTCACCCAGTACACCTCCAACTGGGGGGCGATGAGCGCCGCTTCCGTGCTCATCGCGATCCCCGCAGCGATCTTCTTCCTCTTCGCCCAGCGTCACCTCGTCGCCGGGATGACGGCAGGCGCCACCAAGGGCTGACCACCCCTTGCCTGCCCCCTCTCACCCCCGGCCCGATCTCTTCAAGGACGACATGACCCAGCACCTCGCCGACGCACTTCCCACCTCCACCGGCACCCGGCCCGGCTGGTGGAGAGAAGCGGTGATCTACCAGGTCTATCCGCGCAGCTTCGCCGACTCCAACGGGGACGGCATGGGGGACCTCGAAGGAATCCGCAGCCGCCTGCCCTACCTCAAGGAGCTGGGCGTCGACGCCGTCTGGCTCAGCCCCTTCTACGCCTCCCCGCAGGCCGACGCGGGCTACGACGTCGCCGACTACCGGGCCATCGACCCCATGTTCGGCACCCTGCACGACGCCGACGCCGTGATCCGCGAAGCGCACGCGCTGGGCCTGCGGATCATCGTGGACCTCGTCCCGAACCACTGCTCCGACCAGCACGAATGGTTCAAGCAGGCGCTGCGGGAGGGGCCGGGGACGCCGCTGCGCGAGCGCTTCCACTTCCGCCCGGGCCGGGGTGCGGCCGGGGAGCTCCCGCCCAACGACTGGGAGTCCATCTTCGGCGGGCCGGCGTGGACGCGGGTGGCCGACGGGGAGTGGTACCTGCACCTCTTCGCGCCCGAGCAGCCCGACTTCAACTGGGAACACCCCGCCGTCCAGGACGAGTTCCGCTCCATCCTGCGCTTCTGGCTCGACCTCGGCGCCGACGGCTTCCGCATCGACGTCGCCCACGGCCTGGTCAAGGCCCCCGGCCTGCCCGACCTCGGCCGCGACGAGCAGCTCAAGCTGCTGGGCAACCAGGTGCTCCCCTTCTTCGACCAGGACGGGGTCCACGAGATCTACCGCTCCTGGCGGACCGTGCTCGACGAGTACGCGGGCGACCGGATCGGCGTCGCCGAGGCCTGGACGCCGAGCGCCGACCGCACCGCGCTCTACCTGCGCCCCGACGAGCTCCACCAGGCCTTCAACTTCCACTACCTGAACACCGGCTGGGACGCGGACGCGCTGCGCGCCACCATCGACGAGTCGCTCGACGCGATGCGGCCGGTCGGCGCGCCGACCACGTGGGTGCTGTCCAACCACGACGTCGTACGGCACGTGACGCGGTACGGGGGCGGGGCGCAGGGCGTGGCCCGGGCCCGGGCGGCGGCCCTGCTGATGCTGGCCCTGCCCGGGTCGGCGTACGTCTACCAGGGCGAGGAGCTGGGGCTGCCGGAGGTCGTGGACCTGCCGGACGACGTGCGCCAGGACCCCTCCTTCTTCAAGGCGAACGGCCAGGACGGGCTGCGCGACGGCTGCCGTGTGCCGATCCCGTGGTCGGGCGACCAGGCCCCGTACGGCTTCGGGAGCGGCGGCAGCTGGCTGCCGCAGCCGGCCGAGTGGGCCGGTCTGAGCGTGGCCGCCCAGACGGGCGACCCCTCCTCGACGCTGGAGCTGTACCGCGCCGCGCTGCGGATCCGCCGGGAGCGGGCCGAGCTGGGCGCCGGCGACGGCGTGGAGTGGCTGACCGCCCCGGACGGGGTGCTGGCGTTCCGGCGCGGGGAGTTCGTGTGCACGGTGAACACCACCGGCGCGCCGGTACGGCTGCCCGCGCCGGGCACCGTACTGCTGGCCAGTGGGGACCTCGACCTCGCGGAGCCGGACGTCCTGCCGGGCGACACGGCGGTGTGGTGGAAGGGGTGACCTCCCCCTCCGGCTCTCCTCTGAGGCTGACGGACATCGCCGCGCAGGCCCAGGTCAGCGAGGCGACCGTCAGCCGTGTGCTCAACGGCAAGTCGGGCGTGGCGGCCGGCACCCGGCACAAGGTGCTGGCCGCGCTCGACCTGCTGGGCTACGAGCGGCCGGTGCGGCTCAAGCGGCGCAGCAACGGGCTGGTGGGGCTGCTGATCCCGGAGCTGACGAACCCCATCTTCCCGGCGTTCGCCCAGGTCATCGAGCAGGCGCTGGCCGGGCACGGGTACACGCCGGTGCTGTGCACGCAGACCCCGGGCGGGGCCACCGAGGACGAGCTGGTGGAGCAGCTGGAGGAGCGCGGGGTCACCGGGATCGTGTTCCTGTCGGGGCTCCACGCGGATGCCCACGCCGACCCGTCGAGGTACCAGCGACTGGCGGCCCGCGGCGTCCCCTTCGTGCTGATCAACGGCTTCAACGAGCGGGTGAACGCCCCCTTCATCTCCCCGGACGACCGGGCGGCGGCGGACATGGCGGTGCGGCACCTGGAGGAGCTGGGGCACCGGCGGATCGGGCTGGCCATCGGGCCGACGCGCTACGTCCCGTCGGCGCGGAAGGAGCAGGGGTTCCTGGCCGCGGTGCCGGGTGCCGACGCGGAAGGCCTGATCCAGCGCACGCTGTTCACGGTGGAGGGCGGCCACGCGGCGGGAGGCGCGCTGCTGGACCGCGGTTGCACGGGGGTGGTGTGCGGGAGCGACCCGATGGCGCTCGGCGTCATCCGGGCCGCCCGGGAACGGGGGCTGCGGGTGCCGGAGGACGTCTCGGTGGTCGGCTTCGACGACTCGCCGCTGATCGCCTTCACGGACCCGCCGCTGACGACGGTCCGACAGCCGGTCCGGGCCATGGCCACGGCGGCGGTCGGCGCCCTGCTGGAGGCGGTGGCCGGCACCCCGGTCCAGCGCACGGAGTACGTCTTCCAGCCGGAGCTGGTGGTACGGGGGTCCACGGGACAGGGGCCGGGCTGAGGGGTGGGGGCGCGGGGGAGTCCGCGGTGCGTCGCGGTGCGTCGCGGTGCGTCGCGTCGCGGTGCGGGGCTGCTGGGGTACGGCGCTTCACGGCACGGGCGTCTTTTGCCCCCTCGAGCCGCCGGGCCCGGTCGGTGGTTGCCCACCCGCCCCCCTCGGCGGCGAAGCCGGGGCTCGGCAGATTGTCGGGCGGGGTCGGCGTGGGCCGCATTGTGCTCAGGCTGGCCTGCCTGCGGGGCGGCGGCTTCGGGGGTCGGGAGCCAGTCACCCGGTATCAGGGAGGGTTTGGGGGTTTCCCGTCAGTCTCATCGTCTCTCCGTGTCGGGCCGGCCTGTCAAGGGCGCTCCCTGCGGTCGCGTCGCTTCGCGATGGCCTTCGGCCACCCTTGACAGGCCGTCCCGCCACGGAAATACGAAGACTGCCGGGAACCCCCAAAAGAACGGCACGGGTGATGGGTAGAGGAGCAGGGCCATCAGGGAGGGGCTGCCCGGTTCCCTGGGGGAGCCTCGGCCCGGGCCCTCCCACCTCGGATTCCGGGTCGGGGGCGGCCCAACCCTTCCCAGACAGCGGCCAGATGGAGCTGGCGGTAGTTCAGGCGGCCACACGCAACAGATCGCTACGCGCTCCTCGCCGCAGGCGTCCCCGGCCCGTCTTGGGATGGGCATAGGCCGCCCATGCGGCCCGTCATGTCCCGCTATCGTGCGGTGAGCGGGCTGTCGCGCTTGGCGTACCAGCGGAGAGAGCTGGGCTGAGCTCTCGGTCGTCCGCGGCGCGCTCATCGGGTTCCGCGCCCGGTCAGCGCGCCGCCGTCCACCTGCCCGATCCCCGTGGGCCCCGGTTGTTTCCCCGAGGGACGCTGCCCCAGGAAACAATTCTGCAATCTCTTGCGCAAACTCTTGCAACGCGCTGGGTTACCCCTCTACGGTCGCGGACAATCCCCACCTCTCCCGCCAGGAGGCCCCCCACATGTCTGTCAGAGCCGCCAGACCCCCACGATCCCGCGCCGTCGGTGTGGGGCTGTTCGCCGCCGCCGCGCTTGCCGCGCTCACCGCTCACGCTCCGCAGGCCTCCGCGACCCCGCCGGGGGACAAGGACGTCACCGCTGTGATGTTCGAGTGGCGCTTCGAGTCCGTTGCCAAGGCCTGTACGGACTCGCTCGGCCCCGCCGGTTACGGCTACGTCCAGGTCTCCCCTCCACAGGAGCACATCCAGGGCTCCCAGTGGTGGACCTCGTACCAGCCCGTCAGCTACAAGATCGCCGGCCGGCTCGGCGACCGCACCGCCTTCAAGGCCATGGTCGACACCTGCCACGCCGCCGGCGTGAAGGTCGTCGCCGACTCGGTGATCAACCACATGGCCGCCGGGGACGGCACCGGCACCGGCGGCTCTTCGTACACGAAGTACAACTACCCCGGCGTCTACTCCGGCTCCGACATGGACGACTGCCGGGCGACCATTTCCAACTACCAGGACCGCGCCAACGTCCAGAACTGCGAGCTGGTCCAGCTCGCCGACCTCGACACCGGCGAGGACTACGTGCGGGGCCGCATCGCCGGTTACCTCAACGACCTGCTCTCCCTCGGCGTCGACGGATTCCGGATCGACGCCGCCAAGCACATGCCCGCCGCCGACCTCGCCAACATCAAGTCGCGGCTGACGAACCCCGGCGTCTACTGGAAGCAGGAGGCGATCCACGGCGCCGGCGAGGCCGTCTCGCCCAGCGAGTACCTCGGCACCGGCGACGTCCAGGAGTTCCGCTACGCCCGCGACCTCAAGCGGGTCTTCCAGAACGAGAACCTCGCCTACCTGAAGAACTTCGGCGAAGCCTGGGGCCACATGCCCAGTGGTCAGTCCGGGGTCTTCGTCGACAACCACGACACCGAGCGCGTCGGCGACACCCTCAGCTACAAGGACGGTTCCGCCTACACCCTCGCGAGCGTCTTCATGCTGGCCTGGCCGTACGGGTCGCCGGACGTGCACTCCGGTTACGAGTGGAGCGACAAGGACGCCGGGCCTCCGAACGGCGGTGCGGTGAGCGCCTGTTACGCCGACGGCTGGAAGTGCCAGCACGCCTGGCGGGAGATCTCCTCCATGGTCGCCTTCCGCAACGCGGCCCGCGGCCAGTCCGTCACCAACTGGTGGGACAACGGCGGCGACCAGATCGCCTTCGGGCGCGGTTCCAAGGCGTACGTCGCCATCAACCACGAGGCGAGCGCCCTGTCCCGTACCTTCCAGACCTCCCTCGCCGCCGGCGACTACTGCGACGTGCAGAACAACCGCACGGTCACGGTGAACTCCGGCGGCCAGTTCACCGCCACCCTCCCCGCCGGGACGGCCGTCGCCCTGCACACGGGCGCCCGTACCTGCTCCGGCGGTACGACCCCGCCGCCGTCGGCCACCTCCGGCGCCTCCTTCGCCGTCAACGCCACCACCGTCGTCGGACAGAACATCTACGTCACCGGTGACCGGGCCGAGCTCGGCGCCTGGAACGCCGGCAGCGCGCTGAAGCTCGACGCGGCCGCCTACCCGGTCTGGAAGCTCGACGTCACCCTCCCGGCCGGCACGTCGTTCGCGTACAAGTACGTCCGCAAGGACGCCGCCGGGAACGTCACCTGGGAGAGCGGTGCGAACCGTACCGCCACCGTCCCCGCGAGCGGCAAGGTCACGCTGAGCGACACCTGGCGCGGCTGAGCCTCCGCCCCCAATAGACCAGGGCCGCCCGGCACCACCTCCCCGCCACCGCCGGGCGGCCCTTGTTCATGCGACCCGTACACAAGGAGACCCGCCTTGATACGCCCTGCCGCAGGAGTGCTCGCCGCCGCCCTGGCCGTGACGCTCCTGCCCGCCCTCCCCGCCGCGGCCGCCACGGCCAGGCCGCCCGCCCCGCCCTCGGACGCGAAGCTGGCCGCCGAGCCGGCCCGGCACGACCTGACCCGGGAGCAGTTCTACTTCGTCCTCCCGGACCGGTTCGCGAACGGCGACCCGCGCAACGACCGGGGCGGCCTGACCGGCTCCCGCCTGGAGACCGGCCTGGACCCGACGGACAAGGGCTTCTACCAGGGCGGCGACCTCAAGGGGCTCACCGACCGGCTCGACTACATCAAGGGGCTGGGGACGACCGCCATCTGGATGGCGCCGATCTTCAAGAACCAGCCGGTGCAGGGGAAGGGCGAGGACGTCTCGGCGGGCTACCACGGGTACTGGATCACCGACTTCACCCAGGTCGACCCGCACTTCGGCACCAACGCCGACCTGGAGCGGCTGATCGACACGGCGCACGGGAAGGGGATGAAGGTCTTCTTCGACGTCATCACCAACCACACCGCGGACGTCGTCGACTACCGGGAGGCGTCCTACTCGTACCTGTCGAAGGGGGCGTTCCCGTACCTGACGAAGGACGGCGTGCCCTTCGACGACAAGGACTACGCGGGCGGGAAGGGGAAGTTCCCCAAGGTGGACGGGGAGTCCTTCCCGAGGACCCCCTTCGTGCCCGACGCGAAGAAGAACCTCAAGGTCCCCGCCTGGCTCAACGATCCGACGATGTACCACAACCGGGGCGACTCCACCTTCGCCGGCGAATCCTCCGACCAGGGCGACTTCTTCGGCCTCGACGACCTGTGGACCGAGCGTCCCGAGGTCGTCGACGGGATGGAGAAGATCTACGAGAAGTGGGTCAAGGACTTCGACATAGACGGCTTCCGGATCGACACCGTCAAGCACGTCAACACCGAATTCTGGACGCAGTGGGCGACCGCCCTCGACCAGTACGCGGCGAAGCGCGGCCGTGACGACTTCTTCATGTTCGGCGAGGTCTACTCCGCCGACACCGCCGTCACCTCCCCGTACGTGACCCGCGGGCGCCTCGACGCCACCCTCGACTTCCCGCTGCAGGACGCGATCCGCGCGTACGCCTCCCAGGGCGCGGGAGCCGGCCGGCTGGCCTCCGTCCTGGGTGACGACTACCGGTACACCAGCGACAAGGCCAACGCCTACGAGCAGGTGACCTTCCTCGGCAACCACGACATGGGCCGCTTCGGCACCTTCCTGAAGCAGGACCGGCCGGGCGCGGGGGAGCAGGAGCTGCTGGACCGCTACCGGCTGGCCAACGAGCTGATGTTCCTCTCCCGGGGCAACCCGGTGATCTACTCCGGCGACGAGCAGGGCTTCACGGGCGCGGGCGGAGACAAGGACGCGCGCCAGCCGCTGTTCGCCTCGCAGACCGCCGACTATCTCGATGACGACCAGCTCGGAACAGTGCGCACGCATGCGAGCGACGCTTACGATCCGGAGCACCCCCTCTACAAGCAGATCAGTGCTCTCGCGAAGCTGACCAAGGCCCACCCGGCCCTGCGCGACGGCATCCAGAGCGAGCGCCTCGCCGACGGCTCCGTCTACGCCTTCGCCCGCACCGACGCCCGCACCCGCACCGAGTACCTGGTCGCCGCCAACAACGGAGCCGAGTCCAGGACCGTCGAGATCGACGCCCCGGCCGGCGCCCAGTACCGCACCCTCTACGGCGGCACCGCACTGCTCCGCGCCTCCGCGGCCGGCAAGCTCACCGTCGTCGTCCCCGCCTTCGGCTCGGTGGTGCTCCAGGGCGCCGCCCCGCTCGCCGCCCCCACCGCCAAGCCCGCCCTGACCCTCAAGGCACCGGCCCCCGGCGCCACCGGCACCGTCGAGCTCTCCGCCGACGTCACCGGCGGCGGCCTGAACCGGGTCGTCTTCGCCGCCCAGACCGGCAACGACAAGTGGCAGGTCGTGGGATCCGCCGACCACGCCCCGTACAAGGTCACCCAGCACGTCACCGCCCCCGCCGGCACGCCCCTGCGCTACAAGGCCGTCGTCGTCGACTCCGCCGGCCGCACCGCGAGCGCCCTCGCCGAGTCCGCCGCCGGACAGGTCCCGCCGAAGGAGATCCCCACCGCCACCCAGCGCGACTACGCCGTCGTCCACTACAACCGCCCCGACGGGAACTACACCGACTGGCGCCTCTACGCCTGGGGCGACATCGCCGACGGCGAGGCGACGCCCTGGCCCGCCGGACACGACTTCACCGGCCGCGACGCGTACGGCGCCTTCGCGTACGTCAGGCTCAAGCCCGGCGCCTCCTCCGTCGGCTACCTCGTCATCGACAAGGACGGCAACAAGGACGTTGCCGCCGACCGCACCGTCGACGTGACGAAGACCGGCGAGATCTGGCTGGAGCAGGGCAAGGAACCCGCCCGCACCGAACGCCCCGCCCACCCGCCGCAGGACACCGGGAAGGCCGTTCTGCACTACCAGCGCCCCGACGGCTCCTACGACGGCTGGGGCCTGCACGTCTGGACCGGCGCCGCGACCCCCACCGACTGGTCCAAGCCGCTGCTCCCCATCCGCACCGACTCCTACGGCGCGGTCTACGAGGTCCCGCTCGGGGCCGGTGCGACCTCCCTGAGCTACATCCTTCACAAGGGCGACGAGAAGGACCTCCCCACCGACCAGTCCCTGGACCTGAAGGCCACCGGCCACGAGGTCTGGATGCTGGGCGGCCAGGAGAAGTACCTCCTCCCGCAGCCCGCCGGATCCGCGGCCGCCCTGGACCTCACCAAGGCCCAGGCCGTCTGGATCGACCGCGACACCCTCGCCTGGAACGCCCCCGCGGCCGCCGCCTCCCTGCAGCTCCTCGCCTCCCGCGAAGGCGCCGTCAAGGCCGAGAACGGCACCCTGCACGAGGGCGGGGCCCGGTGGCTGCGCCTGAACCGGTCCGAGCTCACCGCCGCCCAGAAGCAGAAGTTCCCGCACCTGGCGGCGTACACCGCCTTCACCGTCGACCCGCGCGACCGCGACCGGGTCCGCGAGGCCCTGCGCGGCCAGCTCGTCGCGAGGAGCGCCCGCGCCGCCAACGGCGCCGTGCTCGCCGCCACCGGCGTCCAGCTCGCCGGCGTGCTCGACGACCTGTACGCCAACACCGCGACCCTGGGCCCGGTCTTCAAGGACGGCCGCCCCACCCTCTCCGTCTGGGCCCCCACCGCCCAGGAGGTCTCCCTCGAACTCGACGGCCGCACCGTCGCCATGCGCCGCGACGACACCACCGGCGTCTGGTCGGTGCGCGGCGAGCGCGGCTGGGCCGGAAAGCCGTACCGCTACGCCGTGACCGTCTGGGCGCCCAGCACCCGCCAGGTGGTCCGCAACCTCGTCACCGACCCGTACTCCACGGCCCTGACCGCGGATTCCACCCACAGCCTGGCCGTGGACCTCGCCGACCCCAAGCTCGCCCCGCCCGGCTGGAAGGACCTGCGCAAGCCCGCGCCCGTCCCCTTCACCTCGGCGCAGATCCAGGAGCTGCACATCCGCGACTTCTCCGTCGCGGACCGGACCTCCCGGCACCCCGGCCAGTACCTCGCCTTCACCGACACCGGCTCGGCCGGCATGACCCACCTGCGCGACCTGGCCGCTGCCGGTACCTCGTACGTCCACCTCCTCCCGGCCTTCGACATCGGCACCATTCCGGAGAAGGCGGCGGACCGCACCGAACCCGCCTGCGACCTCAAGGTCTACGCACCGGACTCGCAGGAGCAGCAGGCCTGCGTGGCCGCCGCGGCCGCCAAGGACGCCTACAACTGGGGCTACGACCCCCTGCACTACACCGTCCCCGAGGGCTCGTACGCGAGCGATCCGGGCGGCACCGCCCGTACCGTCGAGTTCCGCAGGATGGTCCAGTCGCTGAACGGCGCCGGGCTGCGCACCGTGATGGACGTGGTCTACAACCACACCGTCGCCGCCGGGCAGTCGGACAAGTCCGTCCTCGACCGCATCGTCCCCGGCTACTACCAGCGCCTGCTGGCCGACGGCAGCGTCGCGACCTCCACCTGCTGCGCCAACACCGCCCCCGAGAACACCATGATGGGCCGCCTCGTCGTGGACTCGATCGTCACCTGGGCGAAGGAGTACAAGGTCGACGGCTTCCGCTTCGACCTGATGGGTCACCACCCGAAGGCCAACATCCTGGCCGTCCGCAAGGCCCTGGACGAGCTGACCCCCGCGAAGGACGGGGTCGACGGGAAGAAGATCGTCCTCTACGGGGAGGGCTGGAACTTCGGCGAGATCGCGAACGACGCCCGCTTCGTCCAGGCCACGCAGCAGAACATGGCCCGCACCGGCATCGCCACCTTCTCCGACCGGGCCCGTGACGCCGTCCGCGGCGGCGGCCCCTTCGACGAGGACCCCCGCGTCCAGGGCTTCGCCTCCGGCCTGTTCACGGCGCCCAACGACTCACCGGCCAACGGCACCCCGGCCGAGCAGAAGGCCCGCCTGCTGCACGCCCAGGACCTGATCAAGGTCGGCCTGTCCGGGAACCTCGCCCCGTACGCCTTCACCGACACCACCGGCCGCCGCACCAAGGGCTCCGAGGTGGACTACAACGGTGCCCCGGCCGGCTACGCGGCCGCCCCCGGCGACGCCCTCGCCTACGCGGACGCCCACGACAACGAGACCCTCGCCGACGCCCTCACCTACAAGCTGCCGCCGGGCACCTCGGCCGCCGACCGGGCCCGCATGCAGGTCCTGGCCATGGCCACGGCCGCCCTCTCCCAGGGCCCGGCCCTGTCCCAGGCGGGCACGGACCTGCTCCGCTCCAAGTCCCTGGACCGCAACTCCTACGACAGCGGCGACTGGTTCAACGCCCTGCACTGGGACTGCCGTGACGGCAACGGCTTCGGCCGCGGCCTGCCCCCGGCCGCCGACAACGCCTCGAAGTGGGTCTACGCGAAGCCCCTGCTGACGGGCGCCGCCCCCGGCTGCGCGGAGATCACCGGAGCCTCCGCCGCCTACCGCGACCTGCTGAGGATCCGTACGACGGAACGGTCCTTCGCCCTCACCACCGCGGAGGCGGTCCAGCAGCAGCTGGCCTTCCCCCTCTCCGGCAAGGACGAGACCCCGGGCGTGATCACCATGACCCTGGGCGACCTGGTGGTGGTCTTCAACGCCACCCCCGCCGCCCGGCCCCAGCGCGTCCCGGCCCTCGCGGGCACCGCCTACGCCCTCCACCCGGTCCAGGCCGCGGGCTCCGACGCCACGGTCAAGGGGGCCGCGTACGACGCGCAGACAGGAGAGTTCACCGTCCCCGCCCGCACCGTCGCCGTCTTCACACGGCGGTGAGCCGGTCCAGCCGCTTCTCCAGCAGGATCACCCCGTAGACCCTGCCGTCCTTCCCCACCTTGTTGGGGAGCTCCCCGACCACCCGGTAGCCCGCGCCCTGGTAGTACGCGAGCAGCCGGGGGTTGGTGGAGACGCAGTCCAGCCGCGCCCGCTCCCGCCCGGTCCTGGCGATCCGCCGCTCGGCGTGTTCGAGCAGGCGCCGCCCGGCGCCGGCGGGCGCGGCCTCCCGTTCCACCATCAGCCGGTGCACGTACCCGGCCACCGGCGGCTGAATGCCCCAGGCCTCCTCGTCGGACCACCACAGCTCGTACGCGCCGACCACCCGCCCGTCGGAGTCCCCGCCGAGCCACACCTCGCCGTCGCCCATCCGGGCGCGGAAGTGGTCGGCGTCCTTGTCACCGGGCTTCCACTGGTCGATCCCGTTGGCCCGCATCCACCGCGCGGCCTGGTCGTACAGCGCCACCAGCGTGCCGGCGTCCTTCTCCTCGGCCTGCCGGAACAAGATCCCGTCGTCAATGATCACGCGAGCATTATCACCACGAGCATGATCAACGCGGGCCGGGCACCCCGGTGGAGACCTCGGCGGGGACGAGCGCCGCCAGCCGCCCCACCAGCTCCCCGAACGGCCCGTCGGCCGGCTCGTCCGCCAGGATCCGTACGAGGATCCCCGCCATCTCCGCGTCGTAGGCGGCGCTCACCGCGGCCAGCGCCGCGAAGTCGTGCACCAGCTGCAACTCCAGCTCGGCGCGCGGGATCCTGCGCCCGTCCAGCCAGATCAGCGCGGTGGACTCGGCGAGCGACACCCAGGACCGCACCACGAGTTCGAGGCGGGCCGGCGGGTTCTCCACGCCGATGCCCAGGTGGCTGAGGATCTGCTCGTACGCCTCCTGCCGCACCTCGTCGATCATCGCGTTGGTCCGGCTGCTCCCGGCCGCCGGACCGCCCCGCATCAGCGCCGAGAAGCCCGGACCGTGCTCGTCGACGAAGGCGAAGTAGCGCCCCATCACCCGCAGCAGCCGGGCCCCGAGCGGACCCTCCCGCGGTTCGTCGAACCGCGCGGCCAGCTCGTCGGCCGCCCGGCGCAGCGCGGCCTCGTACAGGCTCAGCTTGCCGGGGAAGTAGTGGTAGACGAGCGGCCGGGATATCCCCGCGGCCGCCGCGATCTCGTCTATGGACACGTCGTCGGGCGAGCGGTGGCTGAACAGCTCCAGGGCAACCCCGATCAGCTGCTGCCGCCGCTCCTCGACACCCATCCTGCGCCGCACGCCGGTTGTCATGCGGGACACCCTACTTCGGACAGGTCAGAGGTCCAGGACGAGGCGGTCCCCCTTCGCGCGCGAGACGCACAGCAGCATCGAGTCCGCGCGTTCGCCGTCGGTGAGCAGCTCGTCGCGGTGCTCCACCTCGCCCGCCAGCACCCGGTGTTGGCAGGTCCCGCAGAAGCCCTGCTCGCAGGAGTAGGGCGTGGCGGGCAGTTCCCGGCGGACCGCCGCCAGGGTGGACTCGTCCGGGCCGACCTCGACCGTGCGCCCCGAGCGGTGCAGTTCGACGGTGAAGGCCCGCGCCGGGCCGGGCGGCGCCGCCGGGGTGAAGCGCTCCAGGCGCACCGCCGCCGGGTCCGGGGCCGCCGCGGTGACGGCCGCCATCAGGGGGTCGGGCCCGCAGCAGTAGACCAGGGTGCCCGGCCGGACATCGGCGAGGACGGCGGCCAGGTCGGGCAGGCCCACCTCGTCCTCCGGCAGGACGCAGACCCGGTCGCCGTACTCCGCCAGTTCGGCCAGGAAGGGCATCGAGGCGCGCGAGCGGCCCCCGTAGAGGAGGGTCCAGTCGGCGCCCGCCGCCGTGGCCGCCCGCAGCATCGGCAGGATCGGGGTGATGCCGATGCCGCCCGCGACGAACACGTACGAGGGCGCCGGGACCAGCTCGAAGCGGTTGCGCGGCGGGCGCAGTTCCAGCTCGGCGCCCTCGACCAGCTGGGCGTGCGCCTCGCGGGAGCCGCCGCGGCCGTCCTCGATCAGGCGGATCGCGATCGTGTACCTGCCCTCGTCCGCCGGGTCGCCGCACAGCGAGTACTGGCGCACCAGGCCCGAGGGCAGGGTGATGTCCACGTGCGCGCCCGGTGTCCACGCCGGGAGCTCGGGCGATTCCAGGGTCAGCCGCAGCACCCCCTCGGCCGGCTCCGTACGGGAGGCGATCAGCGCGCGCAGCGGGCGGCGCGGGGAGTATCCGGAGACCGGTGTGTCCAGGGCGGGCAGGGGCCAGAGCGGGGAGGCCGCGATGCGGCGGCCCAGCGCCCGCCTGGCCGCCCAGGCCGCGCCCGCCACCGCCGTGACCGCGAGGGCGCGCCTCATGCCTTCGCACCGCCGTTCGCGCCGGGGGAGGCGGCCAGGTAGGCCACGGCCTGGGCCGTCGAGCCCGACTGCGAGGGGTGGTACGTACGGGAGAGGTACTTCGGTATGGACTTCAGCATGGCGCCCGTGGAGGGGAGTACGCCCTGCTGCCCCGCCCGGAAGAACTGCCCGAAGGAGGCCTTGCCGTCGGCGAGGCCCGGGTCGTTCTCCATGAAGAAGCGGACCCCGCGCTGCCACAGGAAGACCAGCGCCGAGAAGCCGGTCGCCCAGGTCCGGGCGCGGCGCCGGTAGTTCCCGTCGACGTGCATGAAGAGGTCGAAGGCCACCGACCGGTGCTCGACCTCCTCCGCGCCGTGCCAGCGCAGCAGGTCGAGCATGGTGGGGTCGGCGCCCCGCCGGTCCAACTCGTCCGCGTTCAGCACCCAGTCGCCCAGGAACGCGGTGTAGTGCTCGATCGCCGCTATCATCGCGACCCGCTCCATCAGCCACCAGTGGCGAGCCCGGCCCGGGGGCAGGGTCCGGTCGCCGAGCAGCTTCTCGAAGAGCCAGTCGACCTGCGCCGTGTACGGGGTCGGGTCCAGCCCCAGCCGCTTCAGATGGGGGAGCACGTCGTCGTGCGCGGCGGCGTGCATGGCCTCCTGGCCGATGAAGCCGAGGACGTCCGCGCGCAGTTGCTCGTCCTTGATGTACGGCAGCACCTGCTTGTAGACGTGCACGAACCAGCGCTCGCCCGCGGGCAGCAGCAGGTGCAGCACGTTGATCATGTGCCCGGCGAACGGGTCGTTCGGCAGCCAGTGGAGCGGGGTGTCCTCCCAGCCGAAGGACACGTTCCGGGGCTTCAGGTCCATGTGTTCGGACGCCACGGGGGCGGGCGCGAGCGGCGTATTAGACATGGCGTCAATGTACTGATGGGTAGGGGAGAGGAAAACCCCTCTGCACGCACTTCCTGGCGCAGCCTTCCTAGCGCAGCGCCCCCGCCTTGGTCCCGTCCGTCAGCTTGCCCGACAGGTCGACCTGCGCGCCCGCCGGAGCCTTGACCGCCAGCCGGTTGCCGTTCGCGGACCCGTTCACCCCGCCGCCCGACACCGACAGCGAGGCGAACTGCGCACTCCCCGCCGCGAGGACGTACCACTGGCCCGCCCGCGACTTCCACAGCACGCCCGCCAGCACCCTCGGCTCCCGCGGACCGCACGCCTGCGACCCCTCCGACCTGGCCGCCTGCGCGGCGAGCGGGGCACCCGGGGTCAGGAACTGCGCCTGCACCCGGTCCGCCGCGCCCTGCCAGGTCTCGGCCCGCGTGCACAGCCAGGTCGCCGTCCCGTCGCCCTCCGGCAGCGGCTGCTTGGCATAGGTCCAGGCGTTGACCGTACGGACCCCGTGCGAGCGGACCGACGGCAGCAGACACGCGATCCGCGACCAGTCCCCGAGCTCCGCGGCCTCCGTCACGTTGCGCTCGGCCCCCGGCGCGCCCGAGGTGAGCCGGGCCGGGGTCAGTTCACCGAGGTCGGTGATCAGCCGGGTGGCGCCGTCGCCCGTCAGGGCCAGGCCGTTCCAGCTGGTGCAGTCGCCCGCCGGGGCCGGGCCCGGCACGGGCGGGGTGACCCCGTCCGGGCCGAGCTTCAGCGCCGCCGGGGTCTCACCCGGCTTGAGCAGGTCCCGCAGGGCCGCCCCGGTGACCCAGGGCGCGGTGAGGTAGCGGACGTTGCCGTCGACCCGGCTGACCACGAGGGCGGTCGCGGTGTCCGCGGAGGCACCGTCGGTCCGGGCGAAGTCCAGGGCCGCGCCGGTGGTCCCGGTGCGCGGCTCGGCGTACCGGACCACGCGCAGGCCGTCGTGGAAGAGGACCACGACGGCCTGGTCGACGGCGCCCGCGAACAGCAGCTGCGCCGGCCCCATCGGCGGCCCGGAAGGGGTCCCCGGGGTCGCCGAGACGACCACCGAGGAGCCGGGCCGCGCCCAGACGGCCAGCGCACGGCGCAGCAGCCCGGCGTCGTCGGCGCGGTCGCCGCGCGCGGGCCAGGCGGAGAAGTCCGTACGGGAGGACGTGCGCCAGAGCGTGGGCGCGGCCCGCAGCAGCTTGCCCGGGTCCAGCGCCTGCTCGGCCGCCGCGTTGCGGGAGTACGGCGGGGCGGCGGCCCCGTCCGCGCCCCAGCCCCCGCCGGGCAGCGCGAGCAGCGCCCCGCACACGGCGAGGGCGGCCCCGGCGGCCACCGCGGCCCGCACCAGGCGCCGGCGGCGCAGCAGATCGGTGGGCCGGGCCTGGAGCACGCACGGGTCGAACTCGGGGGAGGCGAAGAGGGAGTCGTTCGCCGGATCCCCGGATTCCGCGACGGCGGCGGCCGGATCCGCCACCCCGGCCTCGTCCAGCACCCGCAGCACCTCCGGCTCGGGCAGCCGCTCCAGGGCCCGCAGCACGCAGGCGGCGCGGCCGGGCCCGCCGAGGGTGGCCAGCCACTGGTCGAGGGCGAGCTCCTCGGCCCCGCCGGAGCGGGGGAACAGCCGCAGGCCCCACACCTGGGGGAGCGCCGGCGGGAGCTGCGCGCGCCGGGGCAGGGCGCGGAAGGTCAGCGGGACCCCGGCCTCCAGGGCGGCGCGCAGCACGCGCAGCCGGACGTAGGCGTACCCGGCGTCGCCCCCGCCGCCGCGCTGCCCCGGGACCCCGCCCTGCACGGCCGCCGCCGCGTCCCGGCGGCCGCGGGGCAGGGCCCGCTGGGCCAGCGAATGCGCGGTGAGCACCCGCCGGTTGCGGCCGAGGGCGGGCGGCAGCACCAGGTAGGCGAGCCGCACCAGCCGAGGGTAGTGCTCGACGATGGCGGCCTCGGCCTGCTCGACGTCGGGAGACAGGGGGCGGGTGGCGGTATCCGGCGCAGTCACATTCAGCAGAACGAGGGAATCGTCGGATGGTCACCGATCCCCGGCGCATTCGTTAGCGCGGATCGGCGGCAGCGCCCGAGGGGCACGGTGGGGCACAGGGCCGGGAGGCCCGGCCGGTGCGCCCGCAGGCGGCCCGGCAGACCGGTGGCCCGCCATCCACCGTCGTCATCCGTCCGCCGGGCTCCCGCTCGACCGCTCGACCGCTCGACCGGCCGTCAGGCCGTGAGGCGGGCGCGCAGCGCCTCGACCGTCTCGTCGGAGACGCCGAGCCCCTCGCGCACGTACTTCTCCATGGAGCCGTACCGCGTCTCGACCTGCTCCAGCGCCGCCTCCAGGTAGGCGGGGAAGACGCCGATCAGCGCGAGCGCTATGTCCGGGTCGCCGCCGGCCGCCGTGAAGCCCTCGATCATCGGGGCGAAGGCCTGCTTGACCGCTGGGTTCACGGACAGGTACTCGGCCATCAGCGTCTCGTCGTCCGCGCCGAGCAGCGACAGGATGATCGTGGCGCCCCAGCCCGTACGGTCCTTGCCGGCCGTGCAGTGGAAGAGCAGCGGGCCGGCGTCCGGGTCGGCCGCCTCGGTGAGCAGCATCCGGTACGCGGCCTGCGCGGAGGCGGAGTTCACGAAGGACCGGTAGACGTCGCCGAACAGGGCCTGCGCCTTGCCGCCGCCCAGGTGCTCCTCGGCCACGACCGGGTCGGACAGCAGGTCCTTGAGCTGCGCGGCGGCGGGCATCCGGCCCGCCTTCATCTTGTCGGCGAGGACGTCGCCGACCAGCATCCGGGCGCCGTCCGGCACCCGGTCGGGGTGGTCGGCGCGCTCGACGTCGGTGCGGAAGTCGATGACCGTACGCAGGCCCAGCGCGGCCACGGCCGGGTCGGCGTCGAGGTCGAGCCGGTCGAGCTGGCCGGACCGCAGCAGCAGGCCGGGTCGGACGGTGCGGCCGCCGGAGAGGGGGGTGCCGCCGAGGTCGCGGAGGTTGGCGACGGTGGTGGCGGGGGTGGCGGTCATCGTGGCTGCTCCAGCGGCTCGTGCTCGTACGGTGCGGTGATTCATATAATTTTCGGATGTTTTGGGCCGGAAAGACAATCGACGGCCAGTGAGACCCCGATCCCGATCCCGAGGGCTGCCAGGTGTCCGGCGTCCGTGAAGGTCCGACCGCGCTTGAGCACGGGCGCCGCGGCGAGGGCCAGCAGCCCGGCCCGCGCGGCGGTGCGGACCGCCCCGCGCGGCAGGGCCGAGGTCAGCGCGCCGAGCACGGCGTTGAACCCGTAGCTGGTCCCCACGTCCAGGGCGCGCCGGGTCCCGCGATCGGCCGTCCGGCGCAGGGCTCCGTAGACGAGCAGGGTCGCCGAGGCGTGCCCGAACAGGAACACCGCGGCCGTCCACCAGGCGCCGTAGGCGTACTCGGCGTAGCCCAGGACCGCGACCAGCAACAGCGCGTACGGCAGGGGCATGGGCTCCTCGACGACGCAGGCGCTCGTCAGCAGCGTCCCCCAGCGTCCGGCGGCGAGATTGTCGACATTCGTCGAGCAGCTCCGGAGCAGCTCCGCCCGATCGGACGGGGGCATCCGCTCCAGGACGTGCGCCCCGAGCTGGACCCCGCCGGCGTAGACCGCTCCCAGTGGCATTGGATTCACCCGACCATGATCGGATACGGCCCTCTTGCGGGCGCCACCGGGCCCCGTGGGACCATGTTCCGGCCATGCCCCAGAACCCCGCGCCGATGCGCACCACGCGGGCCGCGATGTTCGCGGCGGTGTGTACCGCATTGGGTGCGGTGGGGCATTCGTTCATGTCCGGCACGGATATTCCGCCCCTGGGTCTTCTGGGCGCCTTCGGGGTGACCGGTGGACTCGCCTGGCTCGCCGCCGCGCGGCGGCGGGGACCGGTGGGGATCACCGCGACCCTGCTCGCCGTGCAAGGGGTGCTGCACCTCGTCTTCTCCGGGTCCTCCGGGAGCCGGTCGGCCGCGCCCGCGCCGATGTCCACGGCGATGCCGATGCCCATGCCCATGCCCATGCCCATGCCGATGTCCGGGCACCACCACGTGCCGGGCATGGAGACGGGCGCGAGCGCCGACACCGCCGGGATGGCCGACATGGCCGCAACGGCCGACATGACGGGCATGGCGGACGCGGCAGGCATGGCCGGGCACGCCATGGCCGGTCACGGCGGGGCCGGGATGATCGCCGCGCACGTGCTCGCCGGACTGTTCTGCGCCGCCTGGCTGGCGTGGGGCGAGGCCGCCGTCTTCCGGCTGGCCCGGACCCTGGGCGCCGCCGCGCTGCACGCGGCCCGGCCGCTCGCCCGCGCACTCGCCCTCGTACGGGAGCGGGTGACGGCCCCGGCGGCCCCGCTCGCGTCCTGCCCCCCGCACGAACGGCCGCGCCGCCTGCGCGGGGCCGTGCACGCCCATGCCGTGGTGCGCCGCGGGCCGCCCGCGGACCGAACCTTCCGCGTCACGGCCCCCGGCCGTCCTGCCCGCGCCTGAACCGGCGCACCCTCCTCGGGGAGGGGGGCGAGACCTGGGGCCGACTTCCCCATGTCTTCGCCAACACCTAGGAACCCCATGTCTCTTGACGAGGTTCAGGACGTCCGCACCCCGGACGCCGACGCCCCCGCCGACATACCCAGGAAGCGCGCCGGCGGCTGGGCCGCCCTGCGGCCGCTGCTCCTGCGCATGCACTTCTACGCGGGCCTGCTCATCGCCCCGCTGCTGTTCCTCGCCGCCGCCACCGGACTGCTCTACGCGGGCTCCTGGCAGGCCGAGAAGATCGTCTACTCCGACCAGCTGACCGTCGCCCACGTCGGCGGGAGCACCCTGTCGCTCGGCACCCAGGTCGCGGCGGCCAAGGCCGCCGTACCGGAGGGGAAGGTCACGACCGTGGCGCCGGCCCCCGAAGCCGACGCGACCACCCGCGTGATCATGGAGACCCCGGGGCTGGAGGAGGGCCAGACCCTCACCGTGTTCGTCGACCCGTACACGGCCGACGTGCGCGGGCAGCTCACCACCTCCGGCGACGCGCTTCCGCTGCGGGCCTGGCTGAGCGAGTTCCACTCCAGCCTCCAGCTCGGGGAGTTCGGCCGGAACTACAGCGAGCTCGCCGCCAGCTGGCTGTGGGTCGTCGCCCTGGGCGGGCTCGCCCTGTGGATCGGCCGCCGGCGCAAGCGCAAGGCCGACCTCGTCCTCCCCGACCGCGCCGCCACCGGCCGCCGCCGGACCCTGTCCTGGCACGGGGCCGTCGGGCTCTGGTCGGTCGCCGGACTCGTCGTCCTCTCCGCCACCGGCCTGACCTGGTCGAAGTACGCCGGCGAGAACATCGGGCAGCTCCAGGACAGCCTCGGCGGGGCCACGCCCGCCGTCTCCGCGAAGCTGACCCCCGGCACGGACTCCGCCGGGGGCTGGGGGCACCTCCCAGCGGTAGCTGGGGGAGAGCACGCCGGCCACGTCATGACCGAGGGCATGGAGATGCCGCCGCCCGCCCCGACCGCCGACGTCGGCATCGACCGCGCCGTCGATGCCGCCCGGGACGCCGGGGTCACCGAGTACCTCCAGGTGACGCTCCCGGCCAAGGGCAAGGGGTACGTGGTCAAGGAGAAGGACAAGCAGGTGCCGGTGCACCTGGACGCCGTCTCGGTCGACCCCGCCGACGGCCGGGTCATGGACGAACTGCGCTTCGCCGACTACCCGCTGCTCGCCAAGATGACCCGCTTCGGCATCGACCTGCACATGGGCCAGACCTTCGGCCTCGTCAACCAGCTCGCGCTGGCCGCGCTCGCCGTCGCGCTGATGTTCCTCGTCTTCTGGGGCTACCGGATGTGGTGGCTGCGCCGGCCGACCAAGGACCGCAGGTTCTCCGTCGGGCGCGCCCAGCCGCGCGGCGCCTGGCGGAAGCTGCCGGTGACCGTGCTGCTGCCGCTGGCCGCGGTGACCGCGGTGGTCGGCTGGTTCGTCCCGCTGCTCGGCATCAGCCTGGTCGCCTTCCTGGTGGTCGACGTCCTGCTGGGCTTCGTGGCGGGACGCCGTACGAAGGCGCCGAACCCGGCGTAGCCGGAACGCCAGACCCGGGAAAGCCGGGCAAGCCGACGGGCCCGTACTCCCCTCGGGAGTACGGGCCCGCCGTGCACGCACGTCCAACAGGCCGGTCAGGGCGCGTACTTGTACCCCACCCGGCGCACGGTCTGGATCGCGCCGCGGTGGGACGCGCCCAGCTTGCGGCGCAGCCGGGCGATGTGGACGTCCACGGTCCGGCCGTCGCCGACGTGCCCGTAGCCCCAGACCGTGGTCACCAGCTGGTCCCTGCTGTGCACCCGGTGCGGGTGCTTCACCAGGTGGGCCAGGAGCTCGAACTCCAGGTACGTCAGGTCGAGTACCTGGCCGTCGACCTCGGCGGTGCGCTGCGCCGAGTCGATCCGGACGAGCGCGTCGCCCGCGGCCTCGGGGGCCCGTGCGGCCGGCGGGGCCAACGGACCGGGGGCGGCCACCGCATGCGGGGCGAAGGCGATCGGCGGCTGCTGGTCGGCCGGGACCAGGACCAGGTAGCCGACCATCGGCGGGTTGCCCGGCAGGGACGGCAGGGTGTGCTGGGGTGCGGGCAGCCAGGTGGCACCGGGCGGGAGGAGGTCCACGACCCGGGCCACCTCGTCTCGGTCCACGGCCCGCAGCCGGTGGCGCGGACTGGGAGGGAAGGTCAGGGCAGAGGTCGCAGCGGAGGCGGCAGAAGTGATGGAACGGGTGTTAGCCATGAGTGGTCAGCTCTTTCACGCGGAGTGGTCGGCAGGAGACGTGCGTACGTCATCGATGTCGTACCGCGCAGACCGAAGGCCTCGGGGAAGATCAGGTGGGAGATCCCGGAGGCTTTAGAGGGCCGGCGCGTTCTTCGCGCGGCAACACACCCGGTCGAAATCATGGTCCTGACGGGACGGCCAGAACGGCTCGAGGTCGCTGCGACCTGACGAGGTGTGCGAGTAGCTGGCCATGGCCTCATTCAAGCAGATGTACGCCGCCCGGGGCAGACCCCGTCTCAACCTATGGAGCGGAATCTCAAATTCCGTGATCAAGCTTTCGCCAGACTGTCACAATCCCGACATACCCTCAGCCGCCCGGTTGCCCACGCCACTCCGTTCCGGCGAGCCGTATCGCATCGTGGGCCGATCCGTCCCACGGCCCGCGCCGGGCACGCCAACGCCCGCCGGGCCTGGAGGGGCTCGGCGGGCGCCGGCGGAGTTCGGTGGTGGAGTTCGGCGCGGTGTTCGGCGAGGTGTTCGGTGGCGGTCCTAGACCAGGCCGTCCTTCTTCAGGCCCGTGCAGCAGGTGTCCGTGATCAGGCGGGTCACCACGTACGGGTCCACGTTCGCGTTCGGACGGCGGTCCTCGATGTAGCCCTTGCCGTCCTTCTCCACCTGCCACGGGATGCGGACCGAGGCACCGCGGTCCGAGACGCCGTAGCTGAACTCGTTCCACGGAGCGGTCTCGTGCAGGCCCGTCAGACGCTCGTCGATGCCGGCGCCGTAGTTCTTCACGTGGTCGAGCGGCTTGCTGCCCTCGCCCAGCGCCTCGCACGCGGAGATGATCGCGCGGTAGTCCTCGCGCATCGCCTTCGTCGAGAAGTTGGTGTGCGCGCCCGCGCCGTTCCAGTCGCCCTTCACCGGCTTCGGGTTCAGCGTCGCGGAGACGTTGAAGTCCTCGGCGGTGCGGTAGAGCAGCCAGCGCGCGATCCACAGCTGGTCCGAGACCTCCAGCGGGCCGACCGGGCCGACCTGGAACTCCCACTGGCCGGGCATGACCTCGGCGTTGATGCCGGAGATGCTCAGGCCCGCCGCGAGGCAGTGGTCCAGGTGCTTCTCGACGATCTCGCGGCCGAAGATCTCGTCCGAGCCGACACCGCAGTAGTAGCCGCCCTGCGCCGCCGGGAAGCCGTTCACCGGGAAGCCGAGCGGGCGGGAGCCGTCGAAGAAGGTGTACTCCTGCTCGATGCCGAAGATCGGCTCCTGCCCGGCGAACTCCTCGGCGATCGGACGCAGCAGCGCGCGGGTGTTCGACTCGTGCGGGGTCATGTCGATGTTCATGACCTCGCACAGGACCAGGACGTTGTCCCCGCCGCGGATCGGGTCCGGGCAGGAGAAGACCGGCTGCAGCACGCGGTCGGAGGCGTGGCCCTCGGCCTGGTTCGTGCTCGATCCGTCGAAGCCCCAGATCGGCAGCGCGTCGCCGTCCGCCAGGATCCTCGTCTTGGAGCGAAGCTTCGCCGTCGGCTCGGTGCCGTCGATCCAGATGTACTCAGCCTTGTAGCTCACGGGCCCCATCCTCAGACTCTGCGGGTGCTGCTGGTCGCTGCTTCACGTCGCCGCGGCGCTGCGGTGATGCGGTGATGACCGCAGCGTGCCCCGCCGCGATTTCCCATCCGTTGCCCGTGTGTGAACCCCGTGTTACCGACGTTTACACCGCAGGTCGGGTGGGTTGTGCGGGCCGACAGCGGGTTGGTGGCGGAGCCTCCGTCCGGGTGGGGCAGACTGGTCGGGTGAGCATTTTGTCTGATGTGACCTCATCTGGAGACCCTGGCGACAGCGCCGTCGAGAGCCTCGCCGAGAGTGCCCCCCAACAGGTCTCCGCAGGCCGCCGACCCCGGATCGGACTACTGGGCACCGGCCCCTGGGCGCACCGTACGCACGCCCCCGCCCTCGCCGCGCACACCGGCTCCGAGTTCGCCGGAGTGTGGGGCCGCCGGCCCGAAGCCGCGGCCGAGCTGGCGGGCGAGTACGGCGTGAAGGTGTACGAAGACGCCGACGCGCTGTTCGCCGACTGTGACGCCGTGGCCTTCGCCCTGCCGCCGGACGTCCAGGCCCCGCTCGCCGTGCGCGCGGCCGCCGCCGGCTGCCACCTGCTGCTCGACAAGCCCGTCGCGACGACCGCCGAGGACGCCCGGGCCGTCGCCGACGCCGTGGCGCGCCACGGCGTCGCCTCCGTCGTCTTCCTCACCCTGCGCTTCGCCGAGCCGACGGCCGGATGGGTCGAGGAACAGGCCGGGCGCTCCGGATGGTTCACCGCCTCCGCCCACTGGCTCGGCGCCGTCTTCCCGCCCGACGGCACGCCCAGCGCCTACGCCGACTCGCCCTGGCGCAAGGCCAAGGGCGGACTGTGGGACGTCGGCCCGCACGCGCTCTCCGTACTGATCCCGATCCTCGGCGACGTCACCGCCGTCAGCGCCACCCGGGGCCCCTCCGACGTGGTCCAGCTGGCCCTGCGGCACGCCTCCGGCGCGGCCAGCACCGCCGTACTCAGCCTGGGCGCGCCGCGCGCGGCCGCCGGGGTGGGCCTGGAGCTGCGAGGGGCCGAGGGGGTGTACGCGCTGCCCGGCTGGAGCGATGTCCCGGGCGCCTACGGCCGCGCGGTGGACGCCCTGCTGGCCGCGGCGCGGACGGGGGTGCCGGATCCGCGGGGGGCGGAGTTCGGGGCCCGGCTCACCGAGCTTTTGGCGGAGGCGGAGGGGCAGTTGGCGGGGGGTGGGTGACCGGTTGGTGATCGGTCTGGTGACCGGTCTGGTGGCCGGTCTGGTGACCGGTCGTGGGGTGAGGCCTATTTGATGACGGCGTTCGCCACGATGATGGCCAGGCCGATCGCGGCATCGGCCAGGCCGATGAGCAGCGCGGAGCGGAGCCGGTAGCCGACCCGGATCGCCACGAAGGACCCCCAGGCGAAGAGCAGCGCGGTGTTCAGGCCGAGCCCGACGGCGGTGACCCCGTACGAGTCCCACTCGGCCAGCCCCGCGATGACCAGCAGCAGGACGGTGGGCAGGGTGGCCGCGATCATCGGCCACTCGTTCCACAGCGCCCGGGTCAGCACCTGCCAGCGGTGGCGGACGGAGCCCCGCTGATGGGTGGTCATGTGGTGCGAGTACCCGTGCGCGAGCCCGGCGGTGGCCGCCGTGACGAGCACCCAGCTGGCGTCGTAGAACGGCGTGTAGTCCCCGCCCTTCTGGTCCAGCGCGGCCAGCAGCCCACTGGCCAGCACCGTCCCGTACACCCCGCCGAACATCCAGTCGGCCCCCCGCCGGGGCGGCGGAAGCGAAGGCCCGGGGGCGGGGGCGGGGGTGGGGGTGGCGGGGCGCGGCTGCGGCTGGGGCTGCGGCTGCGACTGCTCGTTCACGGTGGGTCCCTTTGGTGCGGTACATCCTGGTTTGCTGCTGGGGTCACCCTACGTGGGGGGAGGGTGGGGGCGAGGTGAAGAGGGGTGGTTGCGGGTGGGCGGGGGCTTCGTAGCGGTTGCGGCATGGCTTCGGGGGTCGGGAGCCAGTCACCCGGCATCAGGGAGGGTTTGGGGGTTTCCCGTCAGTCTCATCGTCTCTCCGGTTCGGGACGGTCCCTCAAGGGCGCTCCTTCGTCGCGTCGCTTCGCGATGGCCTTCGGCCACCCTTGACCGACCGCCCCGAACCGGAAATACGAAGACTGCCGGGAACCCCCCAAAAGAACGGCACGGGTCGGAGAGACAGGGGACGGGGCGGTCAGGGAGGCGCGGGCCGGTTCCCGGCCCATCCGGACCCCCGCCCGGGGTCGATATGCCACCCGTTCCGGGTCGGGGGCGCTCTACCTGCACCGAACAGCGACCAGAAGCCCATCCGGAGCCGCTGACGCGTCAGATCGCTACGCGCTCCTCACGTCTCAGCGTCCGACGGCCGTCTGGGGCTGGTTTGGCGCACCAGGCAGCGGCGAGAAGCCCATCGGATGACGGTGGCGCGTCAGATCGCTACGCGCTTCTCATGGCTTGGCGTCCGGCGGTTGACTTGGGCCGGTGGCCGGTGGCCGGTGGCCGGTGGCCGGTGGCCGGTGCCGGGTGCCGGGGTGGGGAGGGTCAGTCGGAGGCTCTTTGGGTGGTGTTCGCCTGCCACTCGCGGCCGATGCCCCGGATCAGTGCCGGGTAGACCCCGAGGTATCGGAAGGGCTTGATGCCCGCCATGTATACGGTGCCGAGCAGGCCGTTCGGCCTTACGAGGACGGTCATCTGGCCGTGGTAGCCGCCGGTTTCGTCAGGGACCCAGCCGATGTGCATCAGTCCGTGCATGGTCCGGTTGCCGCTCTCGGCCACCCACTCGTCGTGGGTCTGGTAGACGGACGTGAACGGGACCGCGCTGAGGTCGGCGCCCCGGGGGCCGTCACGGAGGTCCTCCGGCAGTCGTTCCCGGAGCGAGTGCACACGGCTGCCGATCCCGGCTCCGGCCTTGTCCCACCCGAGGAGTTTGCCGAGCTTCCAGCGGATCGCGAAGAGCGTGCGCGGGATCGGGGAGGAGAGGGGTTCCCCGGTGCCGCTGGTGAACTGGTCCACCAGTCGCGCGAGGTCGTCGGGGCCACCTGGTGTCGGTAGTGCCCACACATCCTCGACCCGGAAGTCTCCGGCGATCTCGTGTACCCGCCAGGGGCGGGAGGTGTGCGCGGTCTTGGGGAGTCTCATCTGCGGGCCCCTGTCTATACGATGCCGTATAGATCAAAGCTAGCACCATCTATACGGCACCGTATAGACAACGGAGGTACACCATGGGCGTGACCCGGACGCCTCGCGGCAAATGGATCGAGGAGGGCCTCAGGGCGCTGGCCGCCGGCGGCCCGGAGGCCGTACGGATCGAGCCGCTCGCGCAGGCGCTCGGCGTCAGCAAGGGCGGCTTCTACGGGTACTTCGACAACCGGGGCGCGCTGCTCACCGAGATGCTCGACACCTGGGAACGTGGCGTCACCGAGTCGGTGATCGAGCAGGTCGAGAGCGGCGGGGGAGACGCGAGGGCCAAGCTGGAACGCCTCTTCGCGATCGCCTCGTCCGCCGACGGCCCGACGACGGGCGTCGCGGCCGACCTCGCGATCCGAGACTGGGCCCGTCGCGACGAAGACGTCGCACAGCGCCTCCGACGCGCCGACAACCGCCGCATGGACTACCTGCGTTCCCTCTTCCGCTCCTTCTGCCCCGACGAGGACGACGTCGAGGTGCGCTGCATGCTCGCCTTCTCCCTCCGGATCGGCTACCACTTCATCGCCGCCGACCACCCCGGTCGCACCCGCGCCGAGGTCATGGCACTGACCAGACAGTGGCTCCTCCGATAACGGCCCCCGCCTAACGGCCCCCGCCTAACGGCCCCCGCCGAGCGACCGATCCCCAGACGGCCGCCGGACGCTGAGATGTGAGGAGCGCGTAGCGATCTGACGCGCCCAGCGTCATCAGACGAACTTCTCGCCGCTGCCTGGTGCGCCAAACCAGTCCCAGACGGCCGTCGGACGCTGAGACGTGAGGAGCGCGTAGCGATCTGGCGCGTCTGCGGCTCCGGATGGGCTTCTGGTCGCTGTTTGGCGCGGGTTGGGCAGCCCCCGACCCGGAACGGGTGGCATATCGGCCCCGGGCGCTGGTCCGGATGGGCCGGGAACCGGGCCCGCGCCTCCCTGACCGACCCTTCCCCTGTCTCTCCGACCCGTGCCGTTCTTTTGGGGGCTTCCCGGCAGTCTTCGTATTTCCGTGGCGGGACGGTCTGTCAAGGGTGGCCGAAGGCCATCGCGAAGCGACGCGACGACGAAGGAGGAGCGCCCTTGACAGGCCGGCCCGACACGGAGAGACGATGAGACTGACGGGAAACCCCCAAACCCTCCCTGATGCCGATCAGCTGGCTCCCGACCCCCGAAGTCCCGCTTACCTCGTCACCCCCCGCACCACCTCCCCCAAAGCCTCCAAAGCCCGCCCGAAGGCCGCGTTCGGGGGTGCCGCGTAGCCGACCACCAGGCCCTCGCGGGACGGGCCGGCCGCGGCGGGGTGGTGGTAGGAGGACAGGCCGTCCAGGGCCAGGCCCGCCGCGTGGGCCGCCCTCAGGGCCCGGGCCTCGCGGCCCGGGGAGAGTTCCACGACCGCGTGCAGGCCGGCCGAGATGCCCGTCACCCGCACCTCCGGGGCACGGGCCGCCAGTACGGAGACCAGCTGGTCGCGGCGGTCCCGGTAGCGGCGCCGCATCCGCCGGACGTGCCGGTCGTAGCCGCCGCACTCGATGAAGTCGGCCAGCGCCAGCTGGTCCAGCGCGCTCGCCCAGGACTCGCGGAGCCCCTTCGCCGCCAGGACGGGGCCGACCAGGTGGTCCGGGAGTACCAGCCAGCCGAGGCGCAGCGCCGGCGACAGGCTCTTGCTCAGCGAACCCGCGTACACCACGTGTTCGGGGGCCAGACCCTGCACGGCGCCGACCGGCTTGCGGTCGTAGCGGAACTCCCCGTCGTAGTCGTCCTCCACGATCAGCCCGCCGACGCTGCGCGCCCACTCCACGGCGGCGGCCCGCCGCGCCGGCAGCAGTCGGCCGCCGGTCGGGAACTGGTGCGCCGGGGTGAGGAGCAGGGTGCGTACCCGGCCGGGGACTTCGTCGGTCCTGGCGCCGTCCTCGTCGACCGCGACGGGGTGCGCCCGGACCCCGGCGGCTTCGAGGATTCCGTGGTGGAAGGGGAGTCCGTACGCCTCGACGGCCCAGTCCCGCGGCCGGATCGAGGCGAGCAGCCGCAGGCCGTTGGCGAAGCCGGAGCAGACCACGATGTTCTCCGGGCCGGTACGCACGCCCCGTGCCCGGGACAGATAGCCCGCCAGGGCCCGCCGCAGCTCCGGCCGACCCCGCGGATCGCCGGGCCCGAAGGCCTCGGTGGGCGCCTCGGCGAGGGCCCGCCGGGCGCTGGCGGCCCAGGGGCCCCGCGGGAAGGAGGCCGGATCGGGCTTGCCCTGGAGCAGGTCGTGGCGCGGGCCCTCGGGGGCGGGCCCGGCGGCGGCCGGCGGCGCGGCCGCGGCCGCCACCCCTTCCGCGACCCGGGTTCCGGAGCCCTGGCGGGCGGTGAACCAGCCCTCGGCGACCAGCTCGGCGTACGCGTCGGCGACGGCGTTGCGTGCCAGCCCGAGGTCGGCGGCCAGCGTCCGGTAGGGCGGCAGCCGGGTCCCGCCCGCCAGCCGGCCGCTGCGTACGGCGCTGCGCAGGGCCTGGGCCAGGGCGGTCCGCCGGGCGCCTTCGGCGGGGAGGTCCAGGTGCAGGTCGGCACCGGAGCCGGAACCGGCACCCGAGCCGGCACCCGAGCCGGCACCCGAGCCGGCACCCGAGCCGGCACCCGAGCCGGCACCCGAGCCGGCACCCGAGCCGGCACCCGAGCCGGAACTGGACCCCAAGCCGGAACCGGAACCCGCACCCGGGCCGGCGTCGGACCCAGTCTCGGAATCGGAGTCGAAGTCGGAGCCGGAGTCGGTGATGCTCATGCGCGCAGCTCCGCTGCCACGGCGGTGTGCGCGGCCGTCAGGAACCGCTGAACGGTGTCCCGTTCGGCGGGGTCGAAGGAGTCCAGCACCCGAAGCAGCCCGTCGATCAGGGGGCCGAAGAACTCCCGGCCCAGGCGGATCGCCTCCGGCTCCACGCGCAGCAGGATGCGGCGGCGGTCGCGGTCGTCGCGGATCCGCGCCACGTGGCCGAGCCGCTCCAGCCGGTCGATCACTGCGGTGGTGCCCGCCGAGTTGAGGCCGAGCCGGGTGCCGAGCAGGCCCGCCGTGGCCGGCTCGCCGGCGCGGGCCGCGTCCAGCAGGCAGATCAGGGCCCGTACGTCGGTGGGGTGCATGCCGTTGAGGGAGGCGAACTCCGCCTGGCGCAGCCCGAATTCGACGGTCACCGCCCGCAGCAGGTGCACCAGGTGCAGATGGTCGGGTTCCCGGTTGTCGTCCACATCGCCTCCGCCTAGGATCTCTCGCTGAGCGAGATTATCGCCCGGCGAGACATTGGAGACGCCCATGCCGCCCATGCCGCCCGTGCCGCCCCTGTCGCCCACGACGAGATCCTTTCGCGCCGCCTACGACGCGGTCCTCGGGCAGTGGCCCGGGCCGGTCGAGGCCGCCGACCTGCCCACCCCCTACGGCGTCACCCGCGTCAACAGCTGCGGCCCGGCGGACGCGCCGCCGCTGGTCCTGCTCCCCGGCGGCGGGGCCACCTCCACCGTGTGGGGCGCCTGCGCCGCGGCCGGTCTCGCCCGCGGCCACCGGGTGCACGCCGTCGACCTGGTGGGGGATCCGGGGCTCAGCGTCCCCGTGCCGGGTCGGCCGATACGGGCCGTCGGGGACCTCGTCGGCTGGCTCGACGCGGTACTGGACGCCCTGCTCGGCGGAGCCGGCGGCACCAGGCAGCCGATCACCCTCATCGGACACTCCTACGGGGCCTGGATCGCCGCCCATTACGCCGCCCACCACGCCGCCCACTCCGCGCCCCGCCAAGCCCCCCGCCCCGCCCGCCTGGTCCTGCTCGACCCGACCCAGGTCTTCGCCGGACTCCGCCCCCGCTACGTGCTGCGCGCGCTGCCCATGCTGGTCCGGCCCACCCCGCCGCGGATCCGGTCCTTCCTGGACTGGGAGACCCGCGGGGCCGCGCTCGACCAGGCCTGGCTCCGGCTCCAGGACGAGACCGCCGACTTCCCCACCTTTCGGCCGGTCACCGGCCCGCGACCCGACCTCGCCGACCTCGCCGGACTCGCCCGCCTCACCGAACTGCCGGTCCACATCCTGTTCGCCGAGCGCGCCCGCTGCCACGACGCCGCCCGCGCGGCCCGGGCCGCGGCCGCGGCGCTGCCGGGGGCGCGGATCGACGTACTCCCCGAGGTCTCGCACCACGCCCTGCCGCTGACGGCGGCCCAGGAGGTCGCCCGGCGGCTGGCGGGCTAGGCGGTGTCCGGGCGGTCTTCGCCGGGCTCGGCGGACAGGATCGCGAGCAGGCCGGGGAAGAGGGCCTCGATCTCGGCTCGGCGGAGGCCTGCCATCCGGCTGTTGCCCCTGTCGACCTGCCGGATCAACCCGGCCTCGCGCAGGGTGCGGAAATGGTGGGTGACCGTCGCCTTCGAGACGGGCAGGGCGAAGGAGCTGCAGGTGCGCGCCGTGCCGTCCGGCGCGACGGACAGCTCGCGGACCACCCGCCGGCGCAGCGGGTCGGCGAGCGCGGACAGGACCTTGCCGAGCTCGATCTCCTCGACGGCCGGGTGCCCTTCCTCGTCGGGCATGGCGACCACCTCCTCAGGTACGGCAGATACGGCAGATACGGGGCAGGTACGACAGCTACAGCAGGTACGCCTTGAATCGTACCTCTGGTGGGTGCTAGCTTCCGCAGGGCAGTTAGGTACGACTGGACTCGTACCTGAAAGAGGGGCCTGAGACGGCCCGAGGTGGGGAGAGACTTCGCATGGATCAGCTCGTGACGCTCGTCGGCACAGCCCGGCCCAAGCCCGAACGCGCCGAGGAGCTCAAGCAGTTGCTGCTCTCCTTCGTGGCGCCCACCCGGCAGGAGCCGGGCTGCCTGGAGTACCACTTCCACGAGGACCGCGACGAGCCCGGGGTCTTCGTCTTCTACGAGGTGTGGCGCAGCCAGGCCGACCTCGACGCCCACCTGGCGCTGCCGCACCTCCGCGATTTCTGGGAGCGCCGGATGGACTACCTGGCCACCGACCTGGAGATCCGCTTCCTCGTGATGCGGAGCCCGTACGGCAACGGCAACGGCAACGGCAACGGCAACGGCAACGGCAACGGCAACGACGAGGCCTGACGGGCTCCGGGCGAAGGCGGCGGCCGCCTACCCCTTGCGGGACAGGGCGTCCCGGACGGCCTCCTCGGAGCGCGCGACGACGGCCGTGCCGTCCTCGGCGGTGATGATCGGGCGCTGGATCAGCTTCGGGTGCGCCGCCAGGTGGGCGATCCAGCGGCCCCGCGCCTCCTCGGTCTCCTCGCGCGGCAGCTCCCGTACGCCGGTCTCCTTGGCCAGCGGGTCCGACGTGCGCGTGATGTCCCACGGCTCCAGCCCGAGGCGGCCGAGCACCTCGCGGATCTCCTCCTCGGAGGGGACGTCCTCCAGGTAGCGGCGCACGGTGTAGTCGGCGCCCTCGGCGTCCAGCAGGGTCAGGGCGCTGCGGCACTTGGAACAGGCGGGATTGATCCAGATCTCCATGGTCCCCAGCCTATCCAGGGGCGGTCCGGAGGCCACCCTCGGAGGCCACCCCCGGAGGCCGCCCCGGAGCCGGTCTGGCCAGGGCCTTTTGTCAGTGGTCCCCAGTAAAATCGAGGGAGAACGACAGGAAGCCAACTACCGTTTGGGAGGCTGTAGATGGCCACTGCCACCACCATCCAGCACGTCAAGAAGAAGCCGCTGCCGGCGGGCCTGCCCCGCGAGTGGTACGAGAGCCACAACCGCCGTCTGAAGGCGATGCGCCTGGCGATATCCCTGCTCGACTCGGGGACGTATGACGCCCGGCGCGCCACCAACCGGAAGATCCGGACGATGGCCGTCCGGACGGGGATCCACCGGCCGTCCAATGTCACCTGCAAGATGGTGCGCGCGTTCATCAAGGAGTCGTGACAGTCGGTCACCACCCACTCCGTGCCGGTCGGCAGGTCGGGCACGTCCGGCAGGACCGGCGAGACCGGCACGGAGTGGTCAACCGTCCAGGCGCACGGGACAACCGTCCAGGCGGAGCAGCAGCAGGGCCACGTCGTCGCGCGGGCCGCCGTCCGTGAAGGCCGCCAGGTCCCGCCAGACCGCCTGGACCAGGCCCGCCGGATCCGTTGCCAGTACGGGCACCCGCACGGCCAGCGGATAGAAGTGCCCCGTCGCGTCCCGGGCCTCCGTCACGCCGTCGGTGTGCAGCAGGAAGCGGTCCCCGGGCCGCACCGGCAGCTCCGCCACCGCCGGCGGCAGCTGCCCCGCGAGCCCCAGGCCGAGCGGTGGACCCGGCTCCACGGTGACCTCCTCGACCTGCGGTCCGCGCAGGCGCAGGGCGGGCGGGTGCCCGCACGACACGATCCGTACGAGGTCCAGCCCGGGCGGGAACTCCATCAGCACCGCCGTCGTGAACAGCTCGGGGTGCTCCACGGCCGCGGCGGCCGCGTCCGCCGTCAACCGCCGGTCCAGCCGGGCCGCGACCGCCGACAGCTCCGCGTCGTCGAGCACCGCCTCGCGGAAGGCCCCGAGCAGCGCCGCCACGGTGGCGACGGCCGCCAGGCCGTGCCCCTGTACGTCCCCGACCAGCGCGCGCACCCCGTACGGGCCCGCCCGTACGTCGTACAGGTCGCCGCCGACCAGGGTGCCGCGCTGGGCCGCCCGGTAGAGGCCGGAGCAGGCCACCGGACCCACGCGTTCCGGTAGCGGCGGGAGAACCGCCAGCTGCGCCGCCTCCGCCACCGTCCGTACGCTGACCAGCTGCGCGTCCCGGCGCCGCCGGACCCAGGCGATGACCACGCTCAGCAGCCCGACCGTGGCCACCGTCGCCAGGTCCGTGCCCCGGGCGTGGGCGATGCCGAGGCTGGGCACGCCCAGCAGGAGGAGCACGACGCCGGCGAAGAACGCGGTCCCCGCCGCCCCGTACGCGAAGGCGGCCACGGGCGGCAGACCGGCGAGGAAGTAGCCGAGCTCCACGTCGCCCGGGGTGAGGCGCTGGGCGAGGACCAGCACCACGAGGGCCACCGCGGGCGCGAACCGCGCCCACCGCGGCGGCGGCTCCCCGCGCAGCCAGCCCGGCTCCCCGCGTCCGCGTCTCACCCCTCCACCCTGGTACGGGGGCCGGGCCCGCGCACCCCGGACCGGTCCGCCGGGTGGCCCCGTACGGCCGATGCCACGACAGTGGTGGCGTGACAGGAGACGAAGCCCCGGGCAAGGCCCCGGCCCCGACGCGGGCGCACATCGAAGCCCACGGGAGCGGTGGCGGTGGCGGCGGCACGCAGAGCGGGGAGATCAGCACGCGGCTGAACTGGCTGCGGGCGGGGGTGCTCGGCGCGAACGACGGGATCATCTCCACGGCCGGCCTGGTGGTCGGCGTGGCCGGCGCCACCACCTCGCGCTCGGCGATCCTGGCGGCGGGCGTCGCCGGGCTGCTGGCGGGCTCGCTGTCGATGGCGGCGGGGGAGTACGTGTCGGTCAGCTCCCAGCGGGATTCGGAGCGGGCGGCGCTGGACCTGGAGCGGCGGGAGCTGGCCGAGGAGCCGGAGGCGGAGCTGGACGAGCTCACCGAGCTGCTGATGGGGCGGGGGCTGAGCCGGTCGCTGGCGCGGGAGGCGGCCGAACAGCTGACGGAGCGGGACGCGCTGCGGGCTCACGCCCGGGTGGAGCTGGGGATCAACCCCGACGAGCTGGCCAATCCGTGGCACGCGGCGCTGGCCAGCCTGGTCGCCTTCACGGTGGGGGCGCTGCTGCCGCTGCTGGCCATCGTGCTGCCGGGGCCGTCGGAGCGGGTGCCGGTGACGGTGGGGGCGGTGTTGGCGGCGCTCACCCTGTGCGGGGTGCTGAGCGCACGGCTGGGCGGGGCCCCTGCGCTCCGCGCGGTCGGGCGCAACGTGGTCGGCGGTGCCCTCGCCATGGCCGTCACCTACGCGGTGGGCACCTGGCTCGGCACCACCTGACCGCCCTGGGGCTCCGTTCCTGGGGCTCCGCCCCAGACCCCGCGCCTCAAACGCCGGCGGGGCTGGATATGCCCCACCCAAGTACGCGGGTGCGGCTACAAGACCGGGGCTCCGCCCCGTACCCCGCGCCTCAAACGCCGGCGAGGCTGAATCTCCCCCACCATGGGGGCATGCGTATCGCCATCACCGGTTCCACCGGCCTCATCGGCAGTGCCCTCGTGCGGTCCCTCCGGGCGGACGGGCACGAGGCGGTGCGGTTCGTGCGTCGCGAGCCCGCCGCGGGCGACGAGGCGCGGTGGGATCCCGCGCGGGGGTACGTCGATCCCGAGGCGCTGGCCGGCTGCGCCGGAGTCGTGCACCTGGCCGGGGCCGGGGTCGGGGACCACCGGTGGACGGCCGCGTACAAGAAGGAGATCCGCGACAGCCGGGTCCTCGGCACCGCCGCGATGGCCCGCGCGCTCGCCGCGCTGGAGCAGCCGCCGCGGGTGTTCGTCGTCGGTTCCGCCGTCGGGTACTACGGCGACGCCGGCGACCGGGTCCTCGACGAGGACTCCCCGGCAGGGCGCGGCTTCCTCGCGGGGGTCTGCGTGGAGTGGGAGGCCGCCGCCGCCCCCGCCCAGGAGGCCGGGATCCGTACCGCCTTCGCCCGTACCGGGCTGGTCGTGGCCCCCGAGGGCGGGGCCTGGGGCCGGATGTTCCCGCTGTTCCGCGCCGGCCTCGGCGGCCGGCTCGGCAGCGGCCGCCAGTACTGGCCGTACATCTCGCTGCGCGACGAGATCGCGGCCCTGCGGCACATCATCGACACCCCCTCCCTCTCCGGCCCGGTCAACCTCACCGCCCCCGAGCCGCTGACCAACCGCCGGATCACGGAGGTCATGGCCCGCGTGCTGCACCGGCCCGCGGTGCTGCCCGTACCGGCGGTGGCCCTGCGCATCGTGCTCGGGGAGTTCGCCTCGGACGTGCTGGGCAGTCAGCGGGCCCGCCCCACCCGGCTCCTGGAGTCCGGCTTCGTCTTCCACGACCCCGGCATCGAGCAGGCCATCCGGGCCTCCCTCCCCACCGGACAGCAGCCCGTGCGACCGGCGTGAGACCGGCGTGCGACCGTTTGTGACCCGGATGCGACCGCCGTGCGACCGGAGATGACCGCAATACCCCACCGAACTCGGGTTCCCCTGGAGCCGGTTGGGGGAAGGAGGATTCCCACACAGCCGCGCCGACCTCGGGGAGGGGCACGTGCTCAATGCGGACGTCGTCATCGTAGGAGCCGGAGTCTCAGGACTCGCGGCCGCGCACCACCTGATCGCAGCGGGGGTCGCGGTCACCGTCCTGGAGGCCGCGGGCGACCCCGGCGGCCGGATGGCCACCGTCTCGGCCGACGGATTCCGGCTGGACCGGGTCGGGCAGTTGCTCAACACCTCGTACACGGAACTCGGCCGGACCCCCGGCCTGTCCGCCCTGCCCCTGCGCTCCTTCGCGCCCGGGGTCCTGGTCCACACCGACGGCAAACAGCTCCGGGCCGGGGCCCTCACCCCGGCCCGCGCCCTGGCCAGCGGCTCCCTCGACCAGGCCCGGCTCAGCGCCGCCCTCGGCCGGCTCGCCGCCCTGCCCGAGGAGCGCCTGCTCGCCCGTCCCGAACGCACCGCGCTCGCCGCCCTCCGCTCCCGCGGCCTGCCCCCGCGCACGGTCAACGGCGTGCTCCGGCCGCTCCTCGCCGCCCTGCTCCGCGATCCGGAGCTCACCACCTCCAGCCGGGTCGCCGACCTCGCCCTGCGCGGCTTCGCCCGCGGCCGCCTCGCCGTGCCCGAAGGGGGCGCGGCGGCCCTGCCCGAGCTGCTCGCCGCGGCCCTGCCGCCCGGCACCGTCCGCACCGGGGTCCGGGTCCGGTCCGTGGCGACCAACCTGGTCACCACCGAGGAGCACGGCGACTTCGGCTGCCGCTCGGTCCTCCTGGCCACCGGAGCCCGCGCCGCCGCCGGGCTGCTGCCCGGCCTGCGCGTGCCCGGCTTCCACGAGGTCACCGTCCTGCACCACGCCACCGCCGCACCCCTGCCCTGGGACGGCTCGCTGCTCCTCGACGCGGACCCCAAGTGGCCCGTCTCCCACACCGCCGTGATGAGCGCCGTCGACCCGACGCGGGCCCCGGCCGGCCGGAGCCTGGTCACCACGACCGTGCTCGGCCCGCCGCCACCGCCGCGCACGGTCGCCTCGCGCCTCGCCCGCCTCTACGACACCGCCACCCGCGACTGGGAGCTGCTGGCCGTCCACCACACCCCGGAGGCCGTCCCCGCCATGCCCCCGCCCCACGACCTGCGGCGCCCGGTGCGCGTCCTGGCCGGGCTGTACGTGTGCGGGGACCACCGGGACACCAACACCGTCCAGGGCGCCCTGCGCTCCGCCCGCCGCGCCACCACCGCCGTCCTGCGCGACTTCGGCATCCCGCTCCCGGTTGCCCAGGAACCAGCTCTTCCGGTCGCAGCCTGATCCGGCTCAGGGGTCGGCGGGGCTGGATTGCCGCGCAGCGGCACCTCCAGCCCCGCCGGCGTTTGAGGCGTGGGGGTCCCCCCGGACGGAGTCTGGGGGAGGGTCCGGGGCAGCGCCCCGGCAGCGGCGCCGCAGCCTCACGACAACGCAGCCACCCGATCCCGGTACGTCCGCACGGCAGACGCATCCCGATACGGCTCAAGCCTCCGCTCGAAGTCCCGTACGTACTCCACCGCACGCACCGACCGCATCTCCATCGCCTGCTGCGCCGCCTCCGCACCGAGCGCGCACGCCTGGTCCAACTCGCCCAGCCCCAGCCGCGCCGTGGCCAGCACCACCCGGCAGAACAGCCGGGACCGCGCGTACGCCGGCGCCCGCAGCTGCAAGGACCGCTCCGCGTGCTGAGCCGAGGCCCGGTACTGCTGGAGGTCCCGGTGGCAGTGCCCGAACTCGTCCGCCAGCTGCGCCTCGTCGTAGAACCGCGCCCAGTGCGGTACGTCGTCCCCCGGCCGGGCCGCGCCCAGCGCCCGCTCGGCCCGCACCAGCGAGGCCGTCGACGCCCGCACCTCGCCCAGCACCGCGTGCCCGCGCGCCTCCGCCGAGTGCAGCAGGGCCTGCACCACCGGCGGGGGACCGGAGCCGACGCCCTGCTGGGCCACGCGCGCCAGCTGCACCGCCTCCCGGCCGTGGCCCAGGTAGACCGCCTGCCGGCTCATGGTGACCAGCACGTACGACCCGTACGGCCGGTCGCCCGCCGCCTGCGCGAGCCGCAGCGCCTGCACGAAGTACCGCTGGGCCAGCCCGTGCGCGGCGATGTCGTACGAGGTCCAGCCGGCGAGCCGGGTCAGGTCGGCGGCGGCCGAGAACAGCCGCCGCCCGGTGGTCTCCCCGTAGGTCCCGCGGAGCATCGGCTCGGCCTCGTGCTCCAGGTAGCGCACCAGGGCCTGCCGGGCGTGGCCGCCGCCGTAGGCGTGGTCCAGGGTGCGGAACAGCTCGCTCACCGAGCGCAGCGCCGCGATGTCCCCGCCCGTCACGCGCTGCCCGGGGCCCCGGTCGATCTGCCGCTGGCGGGGCACCGAGGTCCGCCCCTGCACGGGCACGCGGGCGGCGGCCGGCTCGGCGCCGCGCCCCACCCGCTCGTCGGCCCGTCCGATCAGCCAGTCCCGGCTGGGCACGACCAGCCCGGCCGGGGTGAAGGCGATCTTCCGCAGCTCGGCGTGGGAGCCGGAGTCCTTGCGCCACAGCCCGCTCGCGATGTCCACGGCCTCCTCCGGGGTGGCCGCGAACTCCAGCCCCGCGTACACGGGCGCGCAGGCGTCCAGCCCCAGGTCCTGCGCGGAGAGCCGCCGCCCCAGCCGCCGGGTGAAGACCTCCGCGATCAGCGCGGGAGTCGTCCCGCGCGGCTGCTGCCCGCGCAGCCACCGGGTCACGGAGGTCTTGTCGTACCGCAGATCGAGACCGTGCTCCAGACCGAGCTGGTCGACGCGGCGGGCGAGACCGGCGTTGGAGAACCCGGCTTCCGCGATCAGCGCCGCGAGCTGCCGGTTGGGGACGCGCTGGGCAGGTCGTTCCGTCATCGGCTCCACGGTTTCCTGACGTGACGGACCGGAGTCCCGGCCCTGTGAACGGCGTGAATGTAGCGGCGAACTCGGCTCTTGCCGTCCTCTCTGTCCCACATTCATCCGATCGTGTGCAGAATCGGTAGGACTCTTTACGGACGCACCCCCTCCGCCCACATAGGCTGCGCCTCATGACCCGCCGGCCCCACGGGTCGCACCTCCCCGAGGAGCGGCCCGAATCCACCGCTCCGCTGCCCCCGCCCGAGCTGACCGAGGCGGAATGCCGGCGGTGCGGCACCTACATCGCGGGGCTCGACGGGCGGTACGCCTGCGGGGTGTGCGGCTGGGTCAACGACCACTCGGAGGGGCACCGGCGGCTGCCGCGCGAGGACGAGGACCCGGACCGGCCGCCGAAGGGGCGGCGCCGGCCGAAGCAGCTCCCCGGGCCCCCGCCGGAGGACCCTCCGGAGCCCCCGGAAGGACCCCCGCAGGGCCCGCCGTACCCTTGCTGAGTGCGATACGTGCACACAGCAGGTTCAACGAGGAGGCGCTGCGGTGACTGAGCTTCGGTTTGTGCATCTGGGCTTCGGGCCGGAATTCGTCGAGTACACCGAGGCCTGGGAAGAGCAGCGCCGGGTGCACGCCGCCCGCTTCGCGGACGAGATCGAGGACACCTGCCTGCTGCTGGAGCACCTGCCCGTCTACACGGCCGGCCGGCGCACCGACCCCAGCGAGCGCCCGCTCGACGGCACGCCCGTCGTCGACGTGGACCGCGGCGGCAAGATCACCTGGCACGGCCCGGGCCAGCTGGTCGGCTACCCGATCATGAAGCTGCCCCGCCCGGTCGACGTGGTCGCCCACGTCCGCCGCCTGGAGGAGGCGCTGATCCGCACCGCCGCCGAGTTCGGCCTGGAGACCACCCGCGTCGAGGGCCGCTCCGGAGTGTGGGTGCTGGGCGACCCCGTCGAGGAGCGCCCGAAGATCGGCGGCCTCTCCCTCGACCTCGACCCCCGCATGCACGACGACGAGTTCGACGCCCGGCTGAACGGCCCCGAGTACGCCCCGTCCAACGCCGGCCAGCGCCGCGAGGACCGCAAGCTCGCCGCCATCGGCATCCGCGTCGCCAAGGGCGTCACCATGCACGGCTTCGCGATCAACGTGAACCCGGACAGCACCTGGTTCGACCGGATCATCCCCTGCGGGATCCGGGACGCCGGTGTGACCTCGCTCTCGTACGAACTGGGCCGCGAGATCACCATCGCCGAGGTGCTGCCCGTCATCGAACGGCACCTGAAGGACGTACTGGAGCACGCGGAACTGCGGCCCCGCGAAATAGAGCAGGTCGCGGGCGCCTAGCGACCGGGAATGCGGTCGGCCCCTCGCAGGTTGGCCGACGTAAGAGCGTACGAAATTACGGGCGTACCCTGGTGGGCGCCCGAACAATCGAAGTCACAGGGAGCCGGTCGTGTCCGCAGTCGCACCCGACGGACGCAAGATGCTGCGCCTGGAGGTCCGTAACGCCCAGACCCCCATCGAGCGCAAGCCCGAGTGGATCAAGACCCGGGCGAAGATGGGCCCCGAGTACACCAAGATGCAGGCCCTGGTGAAGGGCGAAGGACTGCACACGGTGTGCCAGGAAGCCGGTTGTCCGAACATCTACGAATGCTGGGAGGACCGCGAGGCCACCTTCCTCATCGGTGGCGACCAGTGCACCCGGCGCTGTGACTTCTGCCAGATCGACACCGGCAAGCCCGAGGCCCTCGACCGCGACGAGCCGCGCCGCGTCGGCGAGTCCGTCGTCACGATGGACCTGAACTACGCCACCATCACCGGCGTCGCGCGCGACGACCTGGCCGACGGCGGCGCCTGGCTGTACGCGGAGACCGTGCGCCAGATCCACCAGCAGACGGCGGGCCGCGCGTCCGGCCACACCAAGGTCGAGCTGCTGGCCCCCGACTTCAACGCGGTCCCGGAGCTGCTGGAGGAGGTCTTCGCCTCCCGCCCCGAGGTCTTCGCGCACAACGTCGAGACGGTGCCGCGGATCTTCAAGCGGATCCGCCCCGGCTTCCGTTACGAGCGCTCGCTCGACGTGATCCGGCAGGCCCGCGCCTACGGCCTGGTCACCAAGTCGAACCTGATCCTCGGCATGGGCGAGGAGCGCGAGGAGGTCTCGCAGGCTCTGAAGGAGCTGCACGAGGCCGGCTGCGAGCTCATCACCATCACCCAGTACCTGCGGCCCTCGCCGCGGCACCACCCCGTCGAGCGCTGGGTGAAGCCGGCCGAGTTCGTGGAGCTGGCGAAGGAGGCCGAGGAGATCGGCTTCTCCGGTGTGATGTCCGGCCCGCTGGTCCGGTCCTCGTACCGCGCCGGCCGCCTCTACCAGCAGGCGATGGAGAAGCGCGCGACCGTCTGACGTGACCGTGCTCGTGACTGCGTTCATGACCGTGTGACGCGCGCTACCACACGGACTGTGTGAACTCACGCACAAAGTACTACCAACGGGTAACACCGCATCGACGCGGCCCCTAGGCTCTTTCAAGGAAGAGCCCGGTGGGCCGCGTATATGTTTCATCACGTTTGACCGACCGGTCATGCGCTGGTAACACCAATCAGTGACGCTGAATCCACGCACCGCAATCGCACTGCCGACGTGAGTTCCGTGAAAGGGATCGACATCATGCAGGCCGCGCCCGTACGCGCCATCGCCATCCCGTCCTTGTCCGACGCCTTCCGGGGCATCGAATCGCTGCTCATGAGCGGTGCCCGCCGCAACGCCTGGACGGCGGTGCTCGAGGACCGCCGCAGGGCCAAGGACCGCGTCGAAACCGAACACGTACTTGAGGCCGCGGCGACCCGGACCCCGTAGGCCACGTAAACTTCGCTCTATGGCGAGGAAGTCAAACGCAGAGACTGCTGCGAACCCCGGGCGACTGAAGCAGATCGCCCTGACGTACAAGATGACGCGCAAGGCCGACCCGAAGGTCGGTCTGATCGTCGCGGGCGTGGGAATCGTCACCTTCGGTGTCTTTCTTGCGATCGGCTTCCTGATCGACCACCCGGTCTACCTGGGCATCCTGGGCTTCCTGGTGGCGTTCCTCGCGATGGCGATCGTCTTCGGACGACGGGCCGAGCGGGCTGCCTTCGGGCAGATGGAGGGACAGCCGGGCGCGGCCGCGGCCGTACTGGACAACGTGGGCCGTGGCTGGACGACCACCCCGGCCGTCGCGATGACCCGGCAGCAGGACATCGTCCACCGTGCCGTCGGCAAGGCCGGCGTCGTGCTGATCGCCGAGGGCAACCCGAACCGCGTGAAGCCGCTGCTCGCGAACGAGAAGAAGAAGCTGGCCCGGATCATGCCGGACGTGCCGGTGCACGACTTCATCGTGGGTACGGGCGAGGGCGAGGTGCCGCTCAAGAAGGTGCGCACCACTCTGCTCAAGCTGCCGCGCGTGCTGGCCGGCCCGCAGATCACCGAGGTCAACGACAAGCTGCGCGCCATGGGTGACCTGATGTCCAACATGCCCCTGCCGAAGGGCCCGATGCCCAAGGGCATGCGGATGCCGCGCGGCGGAAAGATGCGCTGACCCGCTCACCTGATTTTCGTATACGACACAGGGGCGCCCCCCCCACCCCCCCGGGGGGGGGGGGGCCCCGGGGGGGACGAACCCAAC